>JAHCKB010000193.1 GCA_026125985.1 Bradyrhizobium sp. | reverse complement strand
CTCCTTCATGCCGAAGCCGCCGCCGGACGTGAATACCGGGAACACTGTGCGGTGCGAGGTGTCCTTTGCCAGCATCGTGGTGGTGATGGAGCAGCCGCTTTCCAGCGTCGCCAGCGCTTCGGCCGCCACCAGCGTCTTGCCGCGCAGGATGCCGTGCTGATCCGGGAAGGCGAGGCGGATCACCTCCAGTTCGCGCTCCTCGACGATGCGGCGCAGGCGCGCGGCCGCTTCCTTCTGCTCGGCCGACCACAGGCCGTGGCGTTCGACAAAGCTCAACGCGGTATTCCCCTAGAGATTTATTGTTTCGGTCATTCCAGGTTTGATGCCTTGCATCGCCCCGGAATGACGGTGCCAGAATTATTCCGCCGCCGAAAGATGCTTGACCTTGCCGGCGATCTCGCTCGGCACGGGCGCAGTCCACGGTGCGCCGCGCCGCCGCTTCACGTCGACCTCCATCCAGTAGAGCTCCCATCCCGTGGTCGGCCCGATGCCGTCCATCGTCGCCGGGCCCTGGATCGCGCGCGCATGCGCCGCATCCAGATGCAGCATCGGCTTCTCGCCCGCGGCTACCTTCTCGATCTCCTGCCGCAGCAGGCGTCGATACTGCACGATCGCCTTGTCGCCCTGGCCGAGATGCTCCCTGGTGCGATCCTGGATCGCGCCCATCGATTCCACCGCCCACTGGTCGTGCACGTTGATGTCCATGCCCATGCCGGTATAGGTCGCGGTCTGCTGCTCGTGCGGATCGAAGCCGTAGTCGTTGTTCTTGTTTCGGCGCGACTTGTAATCCGGCAGCTCGATCGTCTCCAGGCGCTGGTCGCGCATCTTCTTCTTGTCGACCGGCCCGGCGTAGCTGGTGAAGATCGCATACCAGTAGCAGTTCTCGTCATCTACGGGCACGTGCCACTGCGTGATCGTCATCTCCTTGCTCATCGGGATGACGAAGCCGTGCGGGAAGAGCTGGTTGGTGACGCGCACATGGGTGTGCTCCGCGTCGAGCTCGCGCAGCGTGATCAGGCGCAGGCCGTATTCGGTGTGCTCGACATTGATGATCGGGCGATCGTATTCGCGCAGGATCTTGGTCATCGGCAGGTCGCTTCCGGCAGATGCCCCGCGGAATTGCCGGCCATAGGCCGTCGAGGTGTCCTCGTCCTCGAAGAAGCGATGCAGATAGGAAGCGTGCGAGGGATCGATGCCGACTTCGAGTGCCTGCAGCCAGTTGCACGCCCAGTGGCCCTTGAAGGCGAAGGTGTGGCTGGAAGGCGCGACGAAGGCGTCGATCTCCGGAAACGCCGGCGGCTCGCCTTCGCCGAGATAGGCCCAGAGGATACCGCCCTTCTCGACGACGGGGTAGGAGCGCTGCTTGATGCCTTTGCAGAGCTGCGAGCCCACCGGTTCGGCCGGCGTCTCGACGCATTGGCCGGTCGCATCGAACAGCCAGCCGTGGAACGAACAGCGCAGGCCCCCTTGCTCGAGGCGTCCGAAGGCGAGATCTGCGCCGCGATGCGCGCAGTGGCGGTCGATCAGGCCGTAGCGGCCCTGGGTGTCGCGAAACAGGACGAGATTCTCGCCGAGCAGTCTGACCGGTCGCACTGGACGCGGTCCTTCCAGTTCGTCGACCAGCCCCGCCGGCTGCCAGTACATCCGCATCAGCTTGCCGCAGGGGTCTTTCGGCCCAACGCGGGTGATCAGATCGTTCTGCTCCTGGCTCATCATGGCCGGGTCCCCTTCGAGCTGGCTGGCGTTTGTTCGTCTATTGAACGTATGGGCGAATTATGCCATGTCGGGATTTGCCGGCAAGCGCAAACTTTGAACGGCTCGCAAGCTCGCCCGCCATCGGAACAACGATCCATGCCCAAGCTGAAACGCGAAGCAGGCGAGGCGCGCGCCACCGATTTCGTCGAGAGCCTCGATCGCGGCCTGCGGCTGTTGCAGACCTTCGGCAGAACGGCCAGTCCGATGACGCTCAGCGATATCGCCCGCGCCGCTGACCTGCCGCGCGCCACCGCTAGGCGCATCCTCTTCACGCTCGAGCATGGCGGTTTCGTTGCGAGCGATGGCAGGCTGTTCACGCTGACCCCGCATGTGCTCACCCTGGCCGGCACCTATCTGCGCTCCAACCAGGTGGTGGCGGTGCTGCAGCCGGTGCTGGACCACGTCGCCACCGCCGCGCAGGAAATCTCCTCGCTGGCGTTGCTCGATGGCGACGAGGTCGTCTTCATCGCACGCGGCAGCCCGGCGCGGGTTTTCACAACAGGCCTCGAGATCGGGTATCGCCTGCCTGCCTTCTGCACCTCCGTCGGCCGCGCCTTGCTCGGCCGCTTCGATGACGATGAACTGGCAAAGCGATTGAAAGCGATGCGCCGCGGAGCGTTGACGCCGCAGACCGTTACCGATCCGAAGCTGTTGCTGAAAGCGATCCAGTCCGATCGCGCCAAGGGTTATTCGCTGGTCGACCGCGAGGCCGAGCCGCATTTCCGTTCCATCGCCGTTCCCGTCCGCCGCTACGACGGCGCGATCGTCGCCGCCATCAACATCGGCGGCCACGTCGACCGCGTGGGTATGCGCGAACTCGTCGAACGCTTCCTGCCGCTGTTGCAGGAGGGGACGGAAGGGGTGAGAGACAAACTGCTCTAGGCAATCCCTAGACCGCGACGCTGCGCAGCCCGAACGAGCGCGCCTCGTTCTGCAGCACCGGCCGCACTTCGTCGGCCAGCCGGGTGGCTGCCGCATCCACGGAGAGGCCCGCGGTATCGACCACGGCGGCGGCGCGCGAATAAAGCGGCTCGCGGCTGATCAGGATGTTGCGCAATTCCGCCATCGCCGAGCGGTCGTCGGCCATCGGCCTGAGGTCGCCCTGCTTGCGCACGCGCATCATGTGTTCTTCCGGATCGGCCTTGATCCAGATGGTGTAGAACGACGACAGGATGAGGTCGAAGGTCAGCGGTTCCGAGACGATGCCGCCGCCGGTCGCCAGCACCATAGGCTCCTTTCGCGAGAGCAACTGCTTCAGCGCGGCCTGCTCCATGCGGCGAAAACCCTCCTGGCCGTAGAGGGCGATGATCTCGGCAACGGAGAGGCCGTTCTGCGACTCGATCTCCTTGTTGAGCTCGACGAAACTCCAGCCGATCTTTCGCGCGAGGATCCTGCCGAGCGTCGATTTGCCGGCGCCGCGCAGGCCGATCAGTGCGATGCCCGCGAATGTCGGCGCGCGGTGCGCGCTCGGGCCGTGTCCGGCCAAAGCATCCTTGGCTTGCGCGATCTGTGCCGGCGTGGCCCTGCGCAAGAGATCGCGGATGACAGGCCAGTCCGGCGCGGGCTCGCTGTCGGGAATGAGGTCCTCGAGATGCGCGCCCATCGCCTGCGATACGCGCCGGAGCAATACGATCGAGACGTTGCCTTTGCCGCTCTCGAGCTGGGCGATGTAGCGTTCGGAAATGCCGGAGACCTTGGCCAGCACCTTGCGCGACATCCCGCGCAGCGCCCGCATGGTGCGGACCCGCTGACCGAGCTGTTCGAGGAATCCGGCTTCGGGATCGGGGTGTTCGGTCATATCCCGGCAACATAATGCCGGAAAGGGTTGACAGCAAGCAGGCCTGTGGATTTTATATGCATTATAATTCAAAAGCAGTGGGGAGAGACGTCATGGCACGCGTCGTCATCGGGAGCGCGGCATGAGCACATATAACGCGGTGACCTGGCTGCTTGACCGCAACGTCGACGAAGGCCGCGGCGGCAAGCTCGCCTACACCGACACCGTCTCCGAACTCACCTATGGCGAATTGCAGCGGCAGAGCTGTCGCGCCGCCAACCTGCTGCGTCGTCTCGGCGTCCGCCGCGAGGAGCGTGTGGCGATGATCATGCTGGACACCGTCGATTTTCCGATCGTGTTCCTGGGTGCGATCCGCGCCGGCATCATACCGGTGCCGCTCAACACGCTGCTGACGGCGGATCAATACGGCTATGTGCTGGCCGACAGCCGCGCGCGGGTGCTGTTCATCTCAGAAGCGCTCTATCCGGTCGTGAAGGACGTCGTCGGCCAGTTGCCGGATCTCGAATGCGTCGTGGTCTCCGGCCGGAATTCGCACGGCCACAAGCTGCTCTCCGAGGAGCTGGCGAAGGAAAGCGATTCCTTTGCCACCGTGAAGACCCATGCGGAGGAGCCGGCTTTCTGGCTCTATTCGTCAGGCTCGACCGGAATGCCCAAGGGCGTGCGGCACCTGCATTCCAATCTGCAGGCGACCGCGGATACCTATGCCAGCCAGGTGCTCGGCATCCAGGAGAGCGATATTTGCCTTTCCGCGGCGAAGCTGTTCTTCGCCTACGGGCTCGGCAATGCGCTGACCTTCCCGATGTCGGTCGGAGCCACCACGGTTCTGAATTCCGAGCGTCCTACCCCGGCGCTGATGTTCTCCCTGCTCAACAAATACAATCCGACGATCTTCTACGGTGCGCCGACGCTGTTCGCTGCGATGCTGAACGACGAGACCACGAAGAACGAGCGGGCAGGGGCGCGGTTGCGCATCTGTACGTCCGCCGGGGAGGCGCTGCCGGAATCCGTCGGCCTTGCCTGGAAAGCGCGCTTCGGCGTCGACATCCTCGACGGGATCGGCTCGACCGAGCTGTTGCATATCTTCCTGTCGAATTCGCCTGATGACATCAAGTACGGCACGTCCGGGCGCCCCGTGCCCGGCTACAAGGTCCGACTGGTCAGCGATTCGGGCGACGACGTGCCTGATGGCGAGGTCGGTGAACTCCTGGTTGAGGCGCCGTCGGCCGGCGAAGGCTACTGGAACCAGCGCAGCAAGAGCCGGCACACCTTTCAGGGGTACTGGACGCGAACCGGCGACAAATATGTCCGCGATGCCGACGGCCGCTACACTTTCTGCGGCCGGGCCGACGACATGTTCAAGGTATCAGGCATCTGGGTCTCACCCTTCGAGGTTGAGAGCGCACTGATCACGCATCCGGCGGTGCTGGAGGCTGCCGTCGTGCCGGAAGCCGATCCGGAAGGTCTGTTGAAGCCGAAGGCCTTCGTCGTGCTGCGCGCCGGCAGCGAGGCGGACAATCTCTACGACTCGCTGAAGGAGCACGTGAAGCAGAAGATCGGCCCGTGGAAATATCCGCGCTGGATCGACGTCGTCGAGGCCTTGCCGAAAACCGCCACCGGAAAGATCCAGCGCTACAAGCTGCGGGAAGGCGCATCCAACTAACGCCGTCATGCCCGGGCTTGACCCGGGCATCCCCGTCTTTCGGTGTGCAAGGCAGACGTGGATGGCCGGAACAAGTCCGGCCATGACGAGAAGAAAAAGCAAATAACATGACTCTTTCTCCCACCGGCTTCCTGCGCATCGGCGCCTCCGATCTCGAATACCGCTTCACCGGCCCCGCGCCCGATGCTGCCCCGACCATCGTGATGCTGCACGAAGGGCTCGGCTCGGCCGCGCTGTGGGGCGATTTCCCGGAGAAGCTGCAGGCCGCGACCGGCACCGGTGTGTTCGTCTATTCCCGTGCCGGCTATGGCGCTTCCAGCCCGGCGAAGCTGCCGCGCCCGCTCGACTACATGCACCGCGAGGCCGAGGAGGTGCTGCCGAAATTGCTAGACGCCATCGGATTCCGCAGGGGACTGTTGCTCGGCCATTCCGACGGCGCCTCGATCGCGGCGATCTATGCCGGCTCGCGCCAGGACCATCGCGTGCGCGGCGTGGCGATGATCGCCCCGCACTTCATCGTCGAGGATGTCTCGGTGAAATCGATCGCCGAGATCGGGACCGCCTACGAGACGACCGATCTGAAGGCGAAGCTCGCGCGCTGGCACAAGGACGTCGACAACGCCTTCTACGGCTGGAACCGCGCCTGGCTCGACCCCAGGTTCCGCGATTGGGATATTTCGGAATACCTCGCCTATATCCGGGTTCCCGTCGCTCTCATTCAGGGCGAGAAGGATCAATACGGCACGCTGCGGCAGGTCGAGATTGCCCGCGAAGAATGTTATTGTCCGGTCGATGTAACCGTCATCCCGGGGGCGGGGCATTCGCCGCATCGGGAAGCGGCAGGAGCCACGCTCGAAGCGATCGTGGAATTCGTGAACGCGGTTTTTCGCGTTGACGAAGGCTCGCAGGTAAGGGCCGCCTGACGTATTTTTTTGAAGGATTTTTCCGATGAGCGCACCGCAGTCCTCATCGCCGGCTCTTCAGCTGCCACAATGGGCCTACATCCCCGGCGAGATGGAAGAGGACGACGCCGATCACGACACGCTGTGGAAGGCGAAATCGCTGGTGCCCTCGCGCTTCCGCGACTATGTGCCGGCGCGCCATCCGGCGCTGCGTTACGGCATGACGCTGAACGACCGCGGCTACTTCTGGGAATCCCAGGAGGTGCTGGAAGCGGTGTGGGCCGCAGCACCGCAGGGGGGGCGCGAGCGCATCCTGCTGCGTGCCTGCATTCTGGTCGCCAACGGCAATCTGCGCCTGCGCATGCAGAAGCCGAATGCGGCTGCGCGGCTGTTCGGCGAGGCATCGGCTGAACTGAACACGCTCTCGGCCCGCATGGCCGCGAGCTCCGGCGATGGCTTTGTCGATGGCTTTCCGATCGCTGAACTCGCCGCGCTGCTGCAGGCGAAATCGGTCAAGCCCGAGCTTTCCAAGGCCGACTGGATCGCTTTTTCCGCCATCGGAAAAACATGAAGCAAAGTGCATATTATAACCTTAAGAAAGCAAGGCACAAAACCTAGGTTTTGTGCCTCTTTTCCAAGAGGATGGCATGCACAAGACCGAAAGCTTTGAAGTGCCGAGCCCGGCGCGGTGTCCCGTTGCAGGCGGAGTCTATGAAATGCCAGATGGCTCGCTCGCGGTGGCCGGCGTGGCCCATGTGTCACCCGCGCGTGGAAAAGCCCTCATACCCATCCGGCGAGACGAAGCGGTCCATCGGTGTCAGGACAACGTTGTTGCGCTCATCCCAGAGCACGACATGGAAAGCAGTCTTCCTGTCAACCAAGCAGATCATGTGGACGTTTAGCAGACGGATAATTTTGTTATGCCACTGCACCACTCGCCAAAAATCCGGCGGCTTGTCGTTTCCAAGGTCCATGATCGTTCCTCGGTGGAGATAGCCGCCACACTCGCTCCAAAGAGTCTTGAGTTGTTCTTGCGTGAGGGGATCGCTCGCTGTCCGCCATCCTGCCAAGCGGCCCTTTTCGTCCAATATTTGAACTGAGGCGCGAGGGTAGAATTCTGGATGGAGGCGCAACATCTGATCCAGGATAGCGCCGGGTTTGTAGGATTTCAGCAGTTTTGGGTTTTTGGTGGCAGGAATGTCCCCATGTGCCACCAAGCTGGCGAGTGCGATCAGTTCGCAGATGATGCGCAGTTCGAGATAGCAAAATTCAAGGGCATAGGCGTGATCTAGCCCATGCTTGGGGTTTGCATCCTCCACACCGAATTGACGGATGATTGAAATCCGCTCTTTGATTTCTACCATCAGTTCGCAGTACAATTCCTGCGGTGAAGTTTGATCGCCCTTGGACATCAGATGAGCCCCAAAGCCAAAGATATAGAATTGTATCCCGACGCCATGGAGCGCTTTGAGCGCGCCGTGAAGGCCGTTGCGAAAGCGCCGCCGCAGCATCGCGCGCAGCCTGCCAAGAAAAAGAAGCCTCAGAAAGCGAAAAAGCCCGGCAAGTAGCCGGGCTTTTTGCTGCATGGGGTATGACTACACAAACGGATTACGAAATGATGGTATGCGTGTTGGGTATTTCGCCATCAGATACATCTGCCATGCGCGCAGCGCTTGCGAACTCAAAATCCCTGCCCGAAGCTGAGCAAATTCTTCGCGAGCTAACTGCCAGTGTTTGTCTTTCAAAGGTGCTTGTAGGGCCATATGCGCGAAGGTCTCGTCTTCGGGATACTTTGCTGCGAGCTCTGAAAGCCAAGCTTGGTCGCCTTCTTCGTGCTCTAGGGCTAATTCCATCACGCCGCAGAGAATTGCGACCTTCCAAGGTCGCTCGCGATGCCGTTCGCATTTGAGCGTTGACCTAAGAGTTTCGAAAAAATCCTGACCGGGTCTGCCTTCGAGTAAGCCGAGACCTGAGCAGCATCGCGGCAGAACCACGTTCTTGATGGTGATAGGTAGTTCTGCCGCGAATTGCAGTAAGATCGCGTCAGGTTCAACTACCTCTTCGTTGTCCTGCATTTGCGCCTCCTCCAACGCATGAAGCGCAGCGCGCTATGCCTGAACGTTTTTGCTGTTAGGCCGTCGATAGGTGAGGCGCTTTCCAACGATGCCCTTTGCAAGTTGGTCGGCACGCTCGCCATCGTTCACGCCAAGGGCAATGCGGTTGTTGTGGCGGAAATCGAACTCTGCGAGATAGCGGTGCAGATGCTTCTCGGCGCAATGCTGATAAGTGCCGCCCATGCCGCGCTTGAAAACCGAGAAGTAGCTTTCAATGGTGTTGGTGGTGATGACGGTCTCGCCCTCGCGGCGAACGTATTCGTCCTCCTGATGGTTGACCGTATCGTGCTTCGCAAACTCGCCGCCAAGCTTCTTGTAAATCTTGGCTTGGTCCGTCATCAGATGCGCTTCTTTCGAGACGTTGGCGCGAACGATGGGAGCAACTTCGTCAACGGTCGCGGTCGCAACGTGGAAGCTGCGGACCTGTCCGGTCTCGCGATCAAGCAATGAAAGGACCGTGTTCTTGTGAGCCGCGCCGCCGCGCGCCTTCATGCCCTTGATGCGGCCGATGTAGGTTTCGTCAACTTCTACCGCGCCACCAGCGCCGCCCATGGGCATGAGGCCGCCATCGCGCATCGCCTCGCGCAGGCGATGCATCAGGAACCATGCCGACTTGTAGCTGATGCCCAACATGCGGTGGACCTGATGCGCGCTGATGCCCTTCTTTGAGGCCGTCATCAGGAACA
>JAHCKB010000192.1 GCA_026125985.1 Bradyrhizobium sp. | reverse complement strand
ATAGGTCTTGCCCAGATCCGAATAGAACTCCTCGAGATCCGGATAGACCTTGTCCGAAATCGACTTGCGGCCGCCGCGGAAATGCAGCACCGCGGGCGACGGGATCGTCATCTTCGCGGTGACGTGCGCGGTGTCGGCGTGCTTCTTCAGGAACCTGAAATGATCCAGCATCGGATGATCGTCGGGGAAATCGAGCTTGCCGATCACGCGCACCGCATCATGGCGGGTCTGCACACCCGCGAACTGGATGCCCTGGTCGGGGTGGAACAGCTCGCAGCCGGTCAATTTGGCCAGGAAGTCGAAATGCCACCAGGAACGGCGGAACTCGCCGTCGGTCGCGAGCTTCAAGCCGACCGAGGATTGCCGGTGCACGACCTTCTCGATCTCCATATCCTCGATCTTGCGCAGCTCCTCGGGAGTAATTTCGCCCTTCTCCAGCTTCGCTCGGGCCTCCTTGATCTTGAGCGGGCGCAGGAGACTGCCGACCTCGTCGGCGCGGAAGGGAGGCTTGGTTCGCTGCATGGTCTCAACTCCGGGAATTCGTCAGTGGCCGGCCCCGCCGGAGACGCCGAGGTGACGCTCCAGCACGGATGGATCGGCCCTGAGCGCGCTGCTCGGCGCATCGTGAACGATGGCGCCGCGCTCCAATATCACAACACGGTCGGCCAGCCTCAGAATCTTTTGCGCATTCTGTTCGACAATGATCGAGCAAATACCCCCGGATCGGGTAATGGTCCCCAACGCCCTCAACAATTCCTCAACTATGATGGGCGCCAGCCCCTCCGTCGGTTCATCCAAAAGCAGAACCTTTGGATTGAGCGTCAAGGCCCGGCCGATCGCCAGCATCTGCTGCTCGCCGCCGGAGAGCTGATTGCCATAGTTGTTGCGCCGCTCCTTCAGGCGCGGAAACATCTCGTAGACCTTCTCGACCGTCCACGGGCCTGGCTGCGCCACGGCGGTCATGTTTTCCTCGACCGTCAGCGAGCGAAAGATATTGCGCTCCTGCGGCACCCAGCCGATTCCGGCCCTCGCCCGCTGGTCGGGCCGCAGCGTCGTGATATCCGCTTGGCCGAGCCTGAGCGCGCCGCCGAAGCGGCGCGTGATACCGACGATGGAATTGATCAACGTGGTCTTGCCGGTACCGTTGCGCCCCAACAGAGCCAGCACCTGGCTCTCCGGCAGGCTGAGCGACATGTCCGGCAGCACGACAGCCTCGCCATAGCCGGCCCGCAGGTTCTCGATCGCGAGCAACTCAGGCATCGGCGCCCTCGCCGAGATAGACCGCTTTCACCTGAGGATCGCGCGCCACCGCTTCCGGCGCCCCCTCCACCAGCATGGCGCCGTTGACCAGCACCGAGATTCGATCTGCGAAGGAGAACACGAGATCCATGTCGTGCTCGATCAGCAGCACCGTGACGTCGCGCGGCAGCGCCGCCACGGCAGCCAGGATGTCGTGACGCTCGCTTTCCGGCACGCCGGCGGCGGGCTCATCGAGCAGGAGCACGCGTGGCCTCGCGGCAATCGCGACCGCGATCTCGAGCAGCCGCTGCTTGCCGTAGGGAAGCGTCGCCGTCAGTTCGTTCATGACGTCGAGTAAATGGAAGCGCGACAGGATGTCGGCGATCTCCTCGTTGACGTCGCCGCGCGTGCCCATGCGCCGCCACCAGTCCCCACCTCGGCCAAGCCGCTCGGAGACAGCGAGCCCGATGGTTTCGAGCGGCGTGAGGTCGGCATAGAGCTGGTTGATCTGGAAGGTGCGCGACAGGCCGCGCAACACCCGCTTGTGTACTGCGAGATCGGTGATGTCCTGGCCTTCCAGCAGGATACGGCCGGCGTCAGGCTGCAACACGCCAGTGAGAAGATTGATCACGGTAGTCTTGCCGGCGCCGTTCGGACCGATCAGCGCATGGCGGGCGCCTCGCTCTACCCGGAGCGACAGGTCGCGCGTGACCTTCAGCCCGCCGAACGATTTCTGCAGTTCCCTGGTCTCCAGCACAGCTGTCATGATGCGTCGGTCTCCGGCACGGCAACCGCCGCCTTGCGACCCGTGATCTGCCGGATCACGAGGTTGGGCAGCCACAGCACCCACCGGTGGATGCGCTCGCGGCCGATCATCACCATGGCGACCAATACGAGGCCGATCCAGAACATCCAGTATTGCGGCGTGATCTCCTGGAACATCTCCTGCAACATCTTGAAGACGACGGCGCCGATCAGCCCGCCATAGAGATAGCCGGTGCCGCCGATGACGAGCACCAGCATCAGGTCGGCGGAGCGCTCGAACGAAAACACGTCGAGCGTCGCCAGCGCGGTAGTCTGGGTGAACAGCGCGCCGGCAATACCGGCATAGAATGCCGCCAGCGTATAAATCGCGATCAGCCGGCGGTTCACGGGAATACCGATCGCGGAGGCGCGCAACGGGTTGTTCTTGATTGCGCGCAACGACAGGCCGAAGGGCGAGTGTACGACGCGACGCGCCAGCAGGAACAGCACGAACAGCACGATCAGACTGTACCAGAAGCCGGTCTTGCCGAACATGTCGAAGGCGAACTGGCCGAGGATCGGCTGCATCTCGATGCCCTGCAGTCCGTCGGTGCCGCCGGTGATATCGGAGAAGCGCTCGCCCAGCGCCTCCAGCAGCAGCGCGATTCCAAGCGTCACCATCAGCCGCGTCAGGTCAACGCCGCGGATCACCAGGAAGCTGGTCAAAAAGCCGAGCACCATCGCAGCGAGGCCCGCAACGATCAAGGCGAGCACGGGCTCGTTGATGATGCCATGCAGCGCGAGCAATCCCGCGGAATAGGCGCCGACGCCGAAGAAGGCCGCGTGCCCGAGCGAGACGATGCCGGCATAGCCGAGGATCAGGTCGAGCGAGAGCGTGAACAGCGCCAGCCGCAGGATGTCCGTCATGATCAAATAGCGCGACGGAAACAGGAAGGGACATGCCAGCACAACGATCCAGAATGCAACTTCGCTGACACGCCAGCGGCTGCCAGCCATTGCGGAGACGGAAACGTCCTTAGCTGCGCTCATGGCATCACCGCGCAGCGCCGCGGCCGAACAGGCCGTTGGGACGCCAGATCAGAATTGCGATCATGATGGTGTAGATAACGAACGGCCCCATCTTGGGGACGTAATACTTGCCTGCGACGTCGCCGATACCAAGCAGAAGCGAGGCGAGGAATGGCCCGGTAATGCTGGACGAACCGCCCACGGTCACCACGATCAGGAAATAGATCATGAACTTGAGCGGAAAGTACGGATCGAGGCCGAGGATCTCCGCGCTCAGCGCGCCGCCAAGACCAGCGAGGCCGCAGCCGAATGCGAAGGTGAAGGCGAAAACCTGCGGCACGTTGATGCCAAGGCCGATCGCTGCGCGCGGATCATCTACCGCGGCCCGCAGCCGGCTGCCGAAGCGCGTACGCGACAGAATCAATTGCAGCGCGATCGTCAGCAGGCCGCAGATAACCACGATCATCAGCCGGTAGCGGCCGATACCGACGCCGAACAGGTCGAACTGCCCTTCCAGGGCCGAAGGCACCATGATGAAGATGCGCGACGATCCCATGATGTAATCGACCATAGCCACCGACATGAAAACGAGGCCAACTGAAAACAACACCTGGTCGAGATGGCTGCGGGTGTACAGGTGGCGATACAGAATCCGCTCCAGCGAGGCGCCAATCGCGGCGCTGACAAAGAAGGCGAGCGGCAGCGCCGCGAAGAACGGCCAGCCCTGGTTGTTGACCAGCACGGCGCAGACATAGCCGCCGGCCATGGCGAATGCGCCGTGCGCCAGATTGACGAAGTTCATCAGGCCGAGCGTCACCGCAAGCCCGCAGGCAAGCACGAACAGCAACATGCCGTAGGCGACGCCGTCGAACAGGATGGTGAAAACGGTGGTCATGGGAGCGCGACGGTCGGCACAAACGAGAAGAGACAATTCAGTTAGCGAGATGGCCGGGCTTCACCCGGCCATCTCACGTGGTGCACAAACGGGGCCCCTGCCCCGGAGCGACGCGCTATCGCGTCACTTCTTGGTCTTGCCGGAATCCTTCACTGCCTCGAAGGTCGCGAACTCCACGTTGTAAAGCTCACCGTTCACCTTCTCGACCTTGCGGATGTAGATGTTCTGCACGATATCGCGGGTCTCCGGGTCAATCGAGATGGGGCCGCGCGGGCTTTCCCATTTCATCCCCTTCATGGCTGCAACCAGCGAATCGCCGTCGGTCTTGCCGCCGGTCTTCTTCAGCGCCTCATAGATAAGGTGGATGCCGTCATAGCCGCCCACGGCCATGAACCCGGGGCGATTGTTGAAGGCCTTCTTGTAGGCAGCGACGAAATCCTTGTTCATCTGCGACGGATGCGCGGCGGAGTAAAGATGTGCGGTCACCGCGCCAAGAGCGGCATCGCCCATGTTGTTGAGCAGGTCGTCGTCCATCACGTCGCCCGGACCGATAACCTTGATGCCGGACTTGTCGAGCCCGCGCTCGGCATATTGCTTCATGAAGTTGCCGCCCTGACCAGCCGGCACGAACACGAACATGGCATCCGGCTTGGAATCCTTCATGCGCTGAAGGAACGGCGCGAAATCCGGATTTTGCAATGGCACCTTTACTTCTTCGACGATCGTGCCCCCGCCGGCGGTAAAGTTCTCCTTGAAAAACCTGAGCGCGTCGTTGCCCGGCGCGTAGTCGGAGGTCAGCGTCGCCACTTTCTTGATACCGTTCTTGGCGGCCCAGTCACCGATGATGGTTGAGGACTGCGCCAGCGTGAAACTGGTGCGCACGATATAGGGCGAGCGCTCCGTGATGATCGAGGTGCCGGCGGCCATCACGATCTCGGGGACCTTGGCCTGCGTCGCCAGCGGTGCGGCGGCGAGTGCGGCCGGCGTGATGCCGAAGCCCGCGATGACATTGACCTTGTCGTTGACGATCAATTCCTGCGCGATCCGTTTGGTGTTGTCTGGAACGGCGCCGTCATCCTTCAGGATGACCTCGATCTTCTTGCCGGCGACGGTATCGCCTTTCTGCTGCATGTAGAGCTTGATCGCATTGTCGATCTGCTTGCCGGTTGAGGCCTGGCCCCCCGTCATCGGCACAATGAGGCCGATCTTGAAAGTGTCCTGGGCGCGGGCCGGTTCGATCAACAGGGCGGCCAGACCGAACGCCACAGTGAGCGCGGCACGGCGGGACATCGTCGGTGTGAACACTTCTTTCCTCCTCTCAGTGACTTCGTGGGACCGCCTGGCGCGGCTCTTCACGTCTTTTCCAAGTAACCATTATATTTGTACTATCGTACAAATCAACATGGCCGGCAACAGGAAAGATCGGAGCAACGCAGGAAAAATGGCAGAAAAGGCAATGACTTGGGTAACAGAGACCCGCGATGCATCGGCGGCGGCTCCGGCGCGTCAGGCCTCAGCGCCGGGCAACCGGCTGCGAAACGCGCTTGGCGACAGCCCGGTGGCGGCCGCATAGACCCGGCTGAAATAGGCGGGGTCCTCGAACCCGAGAGCATAAGCGATCGTGGATACCGGCAGGTTGGTGTAGACGAGATTGCGCCTCGCCTCGCGGATCAGCCTGTTCAGGATCAGGTGCGAGGCGGTATCTCCGGTAGCCGCGCGGGTCACCCGGTTGAGATGCGTCGGTGTGATCGATAGCGCCGCGGCATAATGTGACACGCTCCAGCGTTCACGGTGGTGCTGCTCGAGCAGCGCTTCGAAGCGACGGAACAACTCCGAATCGGCGGCGGCATTGTCGCCGGCATCGTGCGCGATTTCGCGCGCGACCAGCCCGATCAGGCCGGCAGACAACGCCCGTAACACGTGGGCCCGGCCAAAGCTTCGGCCGGCGAACTCGGCGAAAATCTGCTTCATGGTGGCGCGCATCTGCGATGTGCCGCGCACCACCATGCATCGCGACAACACACTGCGCAAACCTTCGCGAGCCAGCAACGTCTCGTCGAGGATCTCAGCGGCGATGGTGACCACCCAGCCCTGTGTACCCGGCACGAAGTCGAAACCATGGACATCGCCGACCGGCACATTGACGACACGCATCGGACGGAGCGCGCAGACGCGCCCGTCGAGGGTCGCCTCGCCTCCGCCGCGCTCGATCAGCAACACCTGGTGCAACCGGGCATGACGATGCACCGCAAGCTTCCAGTCATGCAGCGCCGCGCGCGAGGCGATGGTTTCGCAGTGCACCACGTCCGGCAAATCCCTCGACTCGCCGAAGAGATTGTAGATTTGGATAGCCGTATTCGACTGCGCCGACCTCATGTTCGAATTGTACAAGACAAAGGCCGATCCCTCCATCCGTTTCTAGGGCCGAAGCGGACAAGGTACCGGCGCAACGGAGGACGCAAGGGATGAAGGTACAGGTCTGCATCATCGGCGGCGGGCCGTCGGGGCTGTTGCTGTCGCAACTTCTGCATCTGCAGGGTATCGAGACCATTGTGCTGGAGAAATACAGCCGCGATCACGTGCTGTCCCGAATCCGCGCCGGCGTTCTGGAGCACGGCTTCGCCAAACTGATGCGCGAAGCGCAATGCGGCGAACGAATGGACCGCGAGGGCGAAATTCATCACGGCTTCCACATCGCCCATGACGGTCGCCTCGACCGCGTCGACCTGCATACTTATTCCGGCGGCAACTCGGTGATCGTGTACGGACAGACAGAACTCACGCGCGATCTCTACGAGGCACGCGACCGGCTGGGCGGCAATGTCGTTCACGACGCCGAAGACGTCATGCCGCACGACATCGCCTCGGACGCGCCTTACGTGACCTATCGCTCCGGCGACAAGGTCATTCGCGTCGATTGCGAATACGTGATCGGCGCCGACGGCTTCCACGGCGTCAGCCGAAAGTCGATCCCGAAAGATGTGCTGCGCGAGCACGAAAAAGTCTATCCGTTCGGCTGGCTGGGAATCCTCTCACGCACCAAACCCGTGTCGCCCGAGCTGATCTACGTCAAGCATGAGCGCGGCTTTGCGCTCTGTTCGCTGCGATCGCAAGTATTGAGCCGCTACTACATCCAGGTTCCGCTGACCGACAAACCCGAAGACTGGTCGGATGACGCGTTCTGGGTAGAACTCAAGCGCCGCCTGCCCGGGGAGGTAGCGTCGCGGTTGATCACGGGACCTTCGATCGAGAAGAGCATCGCCCCTCTGCGCAGCTTCGTCGCAGAACCGATGCGTTACGGCCGGTTGTTCCTGGCAGGCGATGCCGCACACATCGTTCCGCCGACCGGAGCGCGCGGCCTGAACAGCGCGGCATCCGACATCTACTACCTCTATCACGCCATGCTCGACCACTACCGCAAGGGCGACGATTCCGGCCTCGATTCCTATTCGCAAAAGGCGCTGGCAAGGGTCTGGAAGGCGCAACGATTCTCGTGGTGGATGACCATGTTGCTGCACCGGTTCCCCGATCGCATTTCCTATGACGAGCGATTGCAGGACACGGAAATGTCTTACCTGTTCTCATCGGAGACGGCGATGCGTCTCCTCGCTGAGAACTATGTCGGCCTGCCCTTCTAGGACATCCTCGAGATATCCTGAAAGCTGGCCCCGGACCCGCGCCAATGCAGTGTACCGGGTCGGCCCGATGATATCGCGATGGGGCTGCGGGGCTACCGGAATCCTGCGCTCAAAACCCTCCTGCGTTGCCCTTACACTGGTGGCTGTCCGGTGTGCTATACAGCATTGCCTGAACACCCCCTAGGGGTTGCATTGCACGTCGCGCAATTGACATTCGGTGTTCGCCATCGGAGTCGCTTTGAAGCTAATGATACGACAGTCTAGAAGAGTAGTAGTGGTCAGCCAACATTACCCGCCTGATCGAAGTACGACGGCCACGATAATGGCAGCGATTGCCGAGCGTATGGCGCTGCAAAGCGAAGTCATCGTGCTATCCGGATCGGCAGGGTCTGGCGTTCCTGGGTCGGCTGGCCATCCCGAGGTCGTCCAGGTCAGGAATCGGATGCCTAACAAGGCTCGGCTAGTCCGGCGCGCAATGGTAGAATTGCTGTTTACGGTTCGGATATTTGTCGCGATGCTAAAGAAGTTCCGATATGGCGACGTTGCGCTCACTGTGCCCGCACCTTTCACGCTTCAATATGCGTTCGCTGCGGCATGCAAGTTGACTGGAGCGCGATCCGTTCTAGTGCTTCACGATTTGTATCCTGATGTCCTCGTTGCGGCAGGTCTGCTGAAGACAAGTTCGCGGCTGGCGAGGGTGATGCGCTGGCTCAATACAAGGACGTTTCGCGTACTCGATGCTGTTGTCGTCATTGGTCGAGATACTGAGAAGCTGCTGCTTGGTCATGCCGGTATGACGAGCAGTAAGATACGCTTCATTCCCAACTGGACGACGCTGGCGCCTGGCGTCCGCGCTATAACGCCGGAGAATCCGTACAGGTGCTCGCTTTCCGCCCGCTACGTCGTGGGACTGTCGGGTAATCTCGGATTCACCCATGATCCTTTGGTCGTGTTCGAGGCCGCGCGCCTCTTGCGTGAGGACAATGGCATTCACTTTCTGTTGTCGGGCTGGGGAGTCGGTTTCGACAAGTTGAAGGTCATGCAGCGAGAGACGAAGCTTCCGAACGTCACGATAGTCGATCGCGTCGACGACGAGCAACTGGAAACGTTTTTGTCGGCTGCAGACGCTTGGATCATTCCCTATCGCGCGAACGCTGCCGGCGCATCGGTGCCAAGCCGCTTCTACAATCTCCTCGCGATCGGCCGCCCGGTGATCCTAGTCTCCGAAGCAGATGCCGAAGCGGCGCTGACGATTACCGAGCACGACATCGGTTGGGTCGTCGAACCCGGCAAGGCCGAAGAGCTGGCGAAAGTTGTTAAACGTGCGGCTGCCTCCGTCGACGTGGAACGAGCCAAACGCGCGGTGGAGATTTCGAGACGGTTTGATTATGAGACTGCCATGACCAAATATTGCAGGTTGGTTGATGATCTAGCCGAGAAGGAGC
>JAHCKB010000191.1 GCA_026125985.1 Bradyrhizobium sp. | reverse complement strand
CGGCAGCACCGGCACGCCGCGCGCGAACTCGAGCAGTTGCCGCAACGAGCGGGCCCGGATCACGCCGGACTGCTCGAACACGTCCTCATAGATCTTGTCGTTGCCGGCAAGCGCGCCGGTATGCGAGGACGCCGCCTTGGCGCCGGCCGAGGTGCGGCCGGCCTTCAGCACGATCACTGGCTTCTTCTTCGCAACCCGCTTGGCGGCCTCGGCAAAGGCGCGGCCGTCCTTGAGGTCTTCGCAGTGCTGCGCGATGACCGTGGTGTTCGGATCCTGCTCGAAGAAGGCGAGCAGATCGTCCTCGTCGATGTCGGACTTGTTGCCGAGCCCGACGATGGCGGAGACGCCCATCTTGGCCGAGCGGGAGAAGCCGATGATCGCCATGCCGATGCCGCCCGACTGCGACGACAGCGCGGCGCTGCCCTTGACGTCATAGGCGGTGCAGAAGGTGGCGCAGAGATTGGCCGGCGTGTAGTAGAAGCCGTAGATGTTCGGCCCCATCAGCCGCACGTCGTACTTCTTGCCGACCTCGACGATCTCGGCTTGCAGCTCGGGCGCGCCCGCTTCGGCAAAGCCCGACGGGATCAGCACAGCACCCGGAATTTTCTTCTCGCCGCATTCGGCGAGTGCCCCCGCCACAAACTTCGCGGGGATCGCAAACACCGCGACGTCGATCACGCCCGGCACGTCCTTGACGCTCTTGTAGGCCTTGTAGCCGAGGATCTCGTCGGCCTTGGGATGAATCGGCAGTATCTCGCCCTTGTAGCCGCCGTTGATGAGATTCTTCATCACGGAATTGCCGATCTTGCCGTCCTCGGCGGAGGCGCCGATCACGGCAACCGCCTTCGGCTGCATGATCCGGTTCATCGCCTTCACGATCTCCTCGGTCGGACGCGGCTTCGGCTTCGGCTTGTAGTCGAAGTCGACGACGATACGCACGTCGGCGGCAATCGCGTCCTTCTTGGTCGCAAACACCGGGTTGAGGTCGAGTTCGACGATCTCGGGGAAATCGCTGACCAGTTGCGAGACCTTGACGATCACGTCGGCAAGCGCGTCGCGGTTGACGGGGTCGCCGCCGCGCACGCCCTTGAGCATGTCATGGGCCTGGATACCGTCGAGCATCGACAGCGCATCGTCTTTGGTCGCGGGCGCGAGGCGGAAGGTGATGTCCTTCAGCACTTCGACCAGCACGCCACCCAGCCCGAAGGCCACCAGCTTGCCGAACGAACCGTCGGTGATTGATCCGACGATGACTTCGGTGCCGCCGGCCAGCATCTGCTGCACCTGGACGCCCTCGATCCTGGCGTCGGCCTTGTATTTCTTCGCATTGGCGAGAATCGTCTCGTAGGTCTTCTCGGCGTCCGCTGCCGTCTTGACGCCGACCACGACGCCGCCGGCCTCCGTCTTGTGCAGAATGTCCGGCGAGACGATTTTCATCACGACGGGAAAACCCATGCCGCTCGCGATCTTGCCCGCCTCGCCCGCGGACTTGGCCACGCCCTCCTTCGGGACCGGGATGCCATATGCGTCGCAGACCAGTTTGCCTTCAGGCGCGGTCAGACTGGTGCGCTTCTCCGCCTTGACGGCATCGAGCACTTTGCGAACGGCATCCTTATTCGACATTTGGAGGTCCTCCCTGAAGCGCCTTGCCGCGATTTCCTTGGCATTGGACATTGGTGTCCGTACTGGCACGGCAATTTATGGCATTTGGTATGCCAGCCTAAATATTGTCAAGCCAGCATAGCGTGCCAAACCTCGGAAAACAGGGCTTACTTGACACACTGGTATTTGGCATGCCAAAAACTTTCGCATGTTTCTTCTGGTAAAAGACCTCTCCCCCTGAGGAGGAGACGAGTCGTGCCCCAGATCAAAGCAACCAAGGCGCCGCTGACTATGGCTGATGCAGACATCGCGATCGTCCGGATTGCGCCAGAGACCAGCTTCAAGAACAAGGCCTACGAAGCGTTGAAGGATGCCATCCTCAAGATGGACATCTATTCCACGCCGGAACCGGTGATGCTGGATGAGCGCGCTCTCTCGGAGCGACTGGGTGTGAGCCGCACGCCGATCCGCGAGGCGATCGCGATGCTCGAGCAGGACGGCTTCGTGAAGACCGTGCCGCGCCGGGGCATCATCGTGGTTCGCCGCAGCAAGGCCGAGATCGTCGACATGATCCGCGCCTGGGCAGCGCTGGAAAGCATGGCGGCGCGGCTAATCACCACCACGGCCCGCAAACGCGACATCACGGCGCTGCGCGATTACTTCAAGGACTTCAATCTGACGGATCGCCTGCCGCAGGACCATGTCGAGGAGTACTCGAAGGCCAATATCGCCTTTCATCAGGCCCTGATCTCGTTGTCGGAATCGCCGACGCTGGTCGACATGACCAACGACATCCTCCTGCATGTGCGCGGCTATCGTCAGCTCACCATCGGACGGCGGGATCGTACCGCGACGTCGCTGCCCGAACATCTGGCCATCATCGAAGCGCTGGAAGCACGCGATACCGAACTCGCCGAGAAGCGAGCGCGCGACCATACGCTCGGCCTCGCCGCCTATGTCGAGACGCACGGCCAGGAACTATTCACCTAAGAAGAGACGAGCAACTCGTCCGCGATCAGGGAGACGCCCATGCTGAATACTGCAGCCAAGTCCGAGGCATCGGGCACCGAGCAGGAGCTGACCGACGGATTTCATCTCGTCATCGATGCGCTCAAGCTCAACGGCATCAAGACCATCTATAATGTGCCGGGCATTCCGATCACGGATCTGGGCCGCATGGCGCAGGCCGCCGGCATTCGCGTGATTTCCTTCCGTCACGAGCAGAACGCCGGCTACGCCGCCGGCATCGCCGGCTTCCTCACCAAAAGGCCGGGCGTTTGTCTCACGGTCTCGGCGCCGGGCTTCCTCAACGGTCTGACCGCCCTCGCCCACGCCACCACCAACTGCTACCCGATGATCCTGATCTCGGGCTCTTCCGAGCGCGAAATCGTCGACCTCCAGCAGGGCGATTACGAGGAAATGGATCAGCTCGCGATCGCCAAGCCGTTGTGCAAGGCCGCCTATCGCGTGCTGCACGCCCAGGACATCGGTATCGGTCTTGCCCGCGCCATCCGCGCCGCCGTGTCGGGCCGTCCGGGCGGCGTCTATCTCGACCTCCCGGCCAAGCTGTTCGCCCAGGTGATGAATGCCGACGCCGGCCAGAAATCGCTGGTGAAGGTGATCGACGCCGCACCGGCGCAGATCCCCGCCCCCGCCTCGGTGAAGCGCGCGCTCGACGTACTCAAGAACGCCAAGCGTCCGCTCATCATCCTCGGCAAAGGTGCGGCCTATGCGCAGGCCGACGAGGAGATCAAGAACTTCATCGAAATGAGCGGCGTGCCTTTCCTGCCGATGAGCATGGCCAAGGGGCTGTTGCCCGACACCCATCCGCAATGCGCCGGCGCGGCCCGCTCGACGGTACTCAAGGAATCCGACGTCGTGATGCTGATCGGCGCGCGGCTGAACTGGCTCCTGTCGCACGGCAAGGGCAAGACCTGGGGCGAGGCACCGAAGAAATTCATTCAGGTCGACATCGAGCCGAAGGAAATGGACTCGAACGTCGAGATCGTGGCGCCCGTGGTCGGCGATATCGGCTCCTGCGTCTCCGCCTTCGTTCAGGCCATGGGAAGCGGCTGGGCCTCGCCGCCTTCCGACTGGACCAAGGCTGTCGCATCCAAGCGCGAGGAGAACGTCGCCAAGATGGCGCCGAAGCTGATGAACAACAAGTCGCCGATGGACTACCACGGCGCGCTCGGCGTGCTGAAGAACGTCATCAAGGAGCGGCCCGACGCCATCCTGGTCAACGAGGGCGCCAACACGCTCGATCTCGCCCGCGGCGTGATCGACATGTACAGGCCGCGCAAGCGCCTCGACGTCGGCACCTGGGGCGTAATGGGCATCGGCATGGGTCAGGCGATTGCCGCTGCGATCGAGACCGGCAATCCCGTGCTCGCAGTCGAGGGCGACAGCGCGTTCGGCTTCTCCGGCATGGAGGTCGAGACCATCTGCCGCTACAATCTTCCGATCTGTGTCGTGATCTTCAACAATGACGGCATCTACCGCGGCACCGACGTCAACAGCGCCAATGCCGACCCGGCAACGACCGTGTTCGTCAAGGGTGCTCGCTACGACAAAATGATGGAAGCCTTCGGCGGCGTCGGCGTGAACGCCACCTCGCCCGATGAGCTGAAGCGCGCGGTCAACGCAGCGATGGATTCCGGAAAGCCGACGCTGATCAACGCGGTGATCGATCCGGCCGCGGGCTCGGAGAGCGGCCGCATCGGCAACCTCAATCCGCAAAGCGTTCTGAAGAAAAAGTAAATCCCCTCAACCCGATATTCCCTGCGGTTGCAGGGGCAGACAGAGTTACGGAGCAAAGACTATGACCAAGGCGCTTACGGGCGTTCGCATTCTCGATTTCACCCACGTTCAGTCCGGACCGACCTGCACGCAGTTGCTCGCGTGGTTCGGCGCTGACGTGATCAAGGTCGAGCGCCCCGGCGTCGGCGACATCACGCGCGGCCAGCTTCAGGACATCCCGAACGTGGACAGCCTGTACTTCACCATGCTGAACCACAACAAGCGCTCGATCACGCTCGACACCAAGAACCCGAAAGGCAAGGAAGTTCTCACGGCGCTGATCAAGAGCTGCGACGTGCTGGTGGAAAACTTCGGCCCCGGCGTGCTCGACCGCATGGGTTTTCCCTGGGAGACGATCCAGAGCATCAATCCGAAGATGATCGTGGCTTCCATCAAGGGCTTCGGCCCCGGCCCGTATGAGGATTGCAAGGTCTATGAGAACGTCGCCCAGTGCACCGGCGGCGCAGCTTCGACCACCGGCTTCCGCGACGGCGTGCCGCTGGTGACCGGCGCCCAGATCGGCGACAGCGGCACCGGCCTGCATCTGGCGCTCGGCATCGTCACGGCACTGTTCCAGCGCACCAAGACCGGCAAGGGCCAACGCGTCACCGCCGCGATGCAGGACGGCGTGCTCAACCTTTCCCGCGTCAAACTGCGCGACCAGCAGCGCCTCGCCCACGGCCCGCTGAAGGAATACAGCCAGTTCGGCGAAGGTATCCCGTTTGGCGATGCCGTGCCCCGCGCCGGCAACGACTCCGGCGGCGGGCAGCCGGGACGCATTCTCAAGTGCAAGGGCTGGGAGACAGACCCGAACGCCTACATCTATTTCATCACGCAGGCCCCGGTCTGGGAGAAGATCTGCGACGTCATCGGCGAGCCCGGCTGGAAGACCCATCCGGATTACGCCAAGCCTGCCACGCGCCTGCCGCGACTGAACGAGATATTCGCCCGCATCGAGCAGTGGACGATGACCAAGACCAAGTTCGAGGCGATGGAGATCCTCAACAAGGACGACATCCCCTGCGGCCCGATCCTGTCGATGAAGGAACTCGCCGAAGATCAGTCGCTGCGCGCCACCGGCACCGTGGTCGAGGTCGATCACCCCACCCGCGGCAAGTATTTGTCGGTCGGCAATCCGATCAAGCTGTCGGACTCTCCGAGCGATGTCACCCGCTCGCCCCTGCTCGGCGAGCACACCGACGAAATCCTGCGCCAGGTGCTCGGCTTCAGCGACCATCAGGTCGCCGAGATCCACGACTCCGGCGCGCTTGACCCGCCGCGCAAGCAGGCCGCTGAATAACCGGAGTTCGCCACACCTCGACCGGCAAAGGCGGCCGCTTGCGGCGGCTCTTGCCGCGCTGGGCCGGGATATGATGGGGCTCGGCGATCGGAGCCCAACATATCACCGGTCTGGCATCTGGCATGCTTCAACCAAGCCATTTGGGATGGGAGAGCGAACGGCCATTCGCCTCTCCATCGGAAATCCAGGTTCTCGCATTTGTGCTCTGCAAACAGAGACAAGCGACAAATTTGCCTCAGCAATCAGAAATAATTCGAGCTGCACTTGCCTTCTGGCATTTAAAATACCAAACTGGTCCCACTGTTCCGGCGCCCAACCGGAACCGATAGCGGGGATGGAAGGTGCAATTCACCAGCACCGTAGGCGCTTCGACAGGTCGACCCGGGGGTCGACCGGCAATGGCATTGCACCGGCATCCCGATTATCCCAAAGACGCAGATGCCGCACCCGCGGCACTTCCATACAATTCGCTCTCGCCTGTCTTGTCTGCGAGGGCAATGACTGTCACAGCGAGGGCAAACAACTAGCGCACAACTGCTTGGTGAATCGAAAAGCCGGCAAAGACCGGCACGTGAAAATATCTGACGGGAGAGAAATCAATGACCAGTCCAGTCCTGAGAATTGCATTTGCGACGGCGGCGGTGTTGGGAGCCAGCACCATGGCGGCTTCGGCCGCCTGGGAGCCGGTCCGACCGGTCGAATTCATCGTTCCCGCCGGCACCGGCGGCGGCGCCGATCAGATGGCCCGCACCATCCAGGGTATCGTCACCAAGCACAACCTGATGAAGCAGCCGCTGGTGGTGATCAACAAGTCTGGCGGCGCCGGCGGCGAAGGCTTTCTCGACGTAAAGGCATCCGCCAACAATCCGCACAAGATCATCATCACGCTGTCGAATCTGTTCACGACGCCGCTGGCGACGGGCATTCCCTTCAACTGGAAGGATCTGACGCCGGTTGCGATGCTGGCGCTCGACGAATTCGTGCTCTGGGTCAACGCCGAGAAGCCGTACAAGGACGCCAAGGACTATGTTGCCGCAGTGAAAAGCGCCGCAGCGGGCAGCATGAAGATGGGCGGCACCGGATCGAAGCAGGAAGACCAGATCATCACGGTTGCGCTTGAAAAAGCGACCGGCACCAAGCTCACCTACATCCCCTACAAGGGCGGCGGAGAAGTCGCGGTTCAGCTCGTCGGCAATCACATCGATTCCACCGTCAACAATCCCATCGAGGCGGTCGCGCAGTGGCGCGGCGGCAAGTTGCGTCCCCTCTGCGTGTTCGATTCCAAGCCGATGGCCTATGGCGATCCGGTCGCCGACGGAAAGGCGTGGAAGGACATTCCGACCTGCAAGTCGCAAGGACTGGATATCGAGTATCTGATGCTGCGCGGCATCTTCATGTCGCCGAAGGCCACCAAGGACCAGGTCGCCTACTATGTCGACCTCTTCACCAAGGTGCGCGCCACGCCCGAATGGCAGGAATTCATGAAGAACGGTGCATTCAACACCAGCTTCATGACCGGGGACGACTACGCCAAATGGGTCGGCACCGAGGAAACACGGCATCAGAATCTGATGAAAGAGGCTGGCTTTCTGGCATCTTCCAACTGAAACATCCGTCGCGTAGCGATGCAGCACTAACGAGAGGCGACCACGGGAGACCGTGGTCGCAGATGGGGATCGCATGACCACGAACGGCCCGGGCGCCGGCCCGACGCACAAGACAGTGGAAGCCGGCGTCACGCTCGCAATCGCGCTGTTCGGCGTGATCGTCATCATCGGCAGCGTGAAAGCCGGTATCAACTGGGGCGCGGAAGGCCCGCGCGCCGGCTTCTTCCCCTTCTATGTCGGCATCGCCATCGTCGCAGCCAGTGCAGTCAATCTCTGGAACGAGCTGCGCGTCGACGACAAGGAGGTGTTTGCCGAATGGAGTCAATTGCGCCAGGTGATGAGCGTGGTGGTGCCGACCGCAATCTATGTCGGTGCGATGCCGTTCACGGGGCTCTATCTCGCCTCCATGATCTTCATTGCCTGGTTCATGCGCTGGCTCGGCAAGTACAGCTGGTTGACAGTCGCGGCGGTGGCGATCGGCATGCCGGTCGTCACCTATCTCATCTTCGAGCGCTGGTTTCTCGTTCCGTTGCCCAAGGGACCGGTCGAGGAATGGCTAGGTCTCTGAGTTCACACGACATCGCATCGCCAGCCCAAGGCTGCAGGATCTGACATGGAAGAACTCGCCAATCTCTTTCACGGCTTTGCGGTAGCCCTGCAGCCTTTCAACATCATGGTGATGGTCCTGGGCATCGTGCTCGGTGTCATCATCGGCGTGCTGCCCGGTCTCGGCGGCGCCAACGGCGTGGCGATCCTGCTGCCGCTGACGTTCTCGATGTCGCCGACCTCGGCGATCATCATGCTGTCCTGCATCTACTGGGGCGCATTGTTCGGCGGCGCGATCACCTCGATCCTGTTCAATATTCCCGGCGAGCCATGGTCGGTGGCGACCACCTTCGACGGCTATCCGATGGCGCAGCAGGGCAGGGCCGGCGAAGCGCTCACGGCCGCCTTCACTTCGTCCTTCGTCGGCGCGCTGTTCGCCGTCATCATGATCACGCTGGTCGCGCCGCTGGTCGCGAGCTTCGCGCTGAGATTCGGGCCGGCTGAAATATTCTCGGTCTATTTCCTGGCGTTCTGTAGTTTCGTCGGTCTCTCCAAGGAACCGCCGTTCAAGACAGTCGCCTCGATGATGCTCGGTTTCGCGCTCGGCGCGGTCGGCCTCGATCAGGTGACGGGCCAGTTGCGCCTGACGTTCGGCTTCCCGGAGATGCTGGCCGGATTCGACTTCCTCATCGCCGTCATCGGCCTGTTCGGCATCGGTGAAATCCTGCTGACGATGGAGGAGGGGCTCGCGTTCCGCGGCAAGGCAGCCGGTATCAATCCGAAGGTCGTGCTGCAAACCTGGATGGAACTGCCGCGCTACTGGATGGTGTCGCTGCGCTCCTGCATCATCGGCTGCTGGATGGGCATCTCGCCGGCCGGCGCGACGCCGGCCTCGTTCATGAGCTACGGCATCGCCAAGCGCATCTCCAAGCGCGGCCACAACTTCGGCAAGGGCGAGATCGAGGGCGTCATCGCGCCGGAGACCGCGGCGCACGCCGCCGGCACCTCGGCGCTGCTGCCGATGATCTCGCTCGGCGTGCCCGGCTCGCCCACCGCCGCGGTGCTGCTCGGCGGCCTTCTGATCTGGGGCCTTCAGCCCGGGCCGCTGCTGTTCACCGAGCAGAAGGACTTCGTCTGGGGGCTGATCGCGTCCATGTACATGGGCAACATCGTCGG
>JAHCKB010000190.1 GCA_026125985.1 Bradyrhizobium sp. | reverse complement strand
TCATGATCAGCGGCCGCCATTTGTCGGGATCGATGCGGTTCGACTCGCCGTCCATCAGGATTCGCGGATGCGCATGGACGCGCGTGATCCTCACCTCGATGGCGACGAGATGGCTGCGCCATACCGGATCCTCCTGCGCCATCTCGTGGATATGCGCGAGCTTTGCCTCGATCTGCACCGGACATTCCAGCGCGCGCGGCGCTGCCACCGTGTCGCCGCGCGCCGGCGTCAGTCCGCTGAGTTCGAATTTGTCCTTCGCATGCCGGTAGCCGCGCCAGAGTTTTCCGGGCGGCACGGGGTCGGAGCCGGTGGTGCGGGCGAGGCGATCGACGGCGCCGACCAGATCGGCCGAGGGCAGGTTGAGGACGCACTCGCCGCTGCGGATCAGGTTTGCCGTCGTTTTGGATTCGCGCGACAGACCCAGCATGCAGCGCCAGCCGACCCACCATGCCGACGACATCGGCGCGAGGTTGCGGGATTCATCCTCGTTGCAGGTGCCGATCAGCACGACGGGCGTGCCGAAATAGAGAATTGCCGGCTCGATTGCTACGGCGGTCGTCTTCGGAGTTTGTTGAGTGTCTTGCATGTCATTCTCCAGATCGCGCGCTGGAGGTATGTAAACATGCCGGATGTTCCCACCCGATTTCCGATGAGCGTCTCCCTGGCGCTACGGCTGCCAGTCCTTCGCCGCAAGCTCGAACTTGGCGAACTCAAAAGCCGGCGCCACGGTGCAGCCGACCAGGGTCCAGTCGCCGGTGCTTTCCGCCGATTGCCACGCGCCCGCCGGCACGATCGCCTGCGGATGCTCGCCGGCGGCGACATCGGAGCCGAGCGCGACGGTATGCTGCGTGCCGTCTCGATCGGCGATCTTCAGCGTCAGCGCAGCGCCCGAATAATGGTGCCAGATCTCCACTGCATTGATGCGATGCCAATGCGAGCGTTCACCGCGTGCCAGCAGAAAGTAGATTGCGGTCGACACGGCGCGGCCCTGCGCATCGGTGCGCTCATCGCGAAACGTCTCGCGGTAGTGTCCGCCCTCCGGATGCGGCCTGAGTTCCAGCCGCGTAATGATTTCGGCGGCGCTCGCCGTGCTCACGACTTGTTCTTGCGTTCGCGCAGTTCGCCAAACACGTCGGCGGGAGCAGCGCCTTTCATGTGCAGCGCCGCCGCGACAGCCGGGTCGTCGGCGCGCAGGAACACGTTGGACTTCTTCTCTTCACCGAGCTTGACCGGGATCGTCGCCTTGTTCTGCGCGCGCAGTCTGGCGACTTCTTCGGCGCGTGACTTCAGCGCCGGATTGTCGCCGTCCACGGTGAGCGCGAATTTGACGTTCGAGGCGGTGTATTCGTGACCGCAGTAGAGGTCGAAATCGTCGGGCAGGGCGCGCAGCTTCAACAGCGACTCCCACATCATCGGGTGCGTTCCCTCGAAGACGCGGCCGCAGCCGATCGAAAACATTGTGTCGGCGGCGAACACCGCTTTCTCCCTGTCGAACACGTAGGAGACATGGTCGAGGGTGTGGCCGGGCGTTTCGATCACCCGCGCCAGCAGATTTCCGACCTTCACCACGTCGCCATTGGCGACGCGCAGGTCGACATCGGCGATCGCGGCCTGCTTGTCGTGCGGCGCAACGACGCGGCACTTGTACTTCTGCTTCAGTTCGGCGACGCCGCCGACATGGTCGTGGTGATGGTGGGTGATCAGGATGTCCGTCAGAGCCCAGTTCTCCTGCGCCAGCACCTTCAGGATGGCGGCAGCCTCTGGCGCGTCGATCGAAGCGGTTGCCCGCGTTTCGGTATCGTGGATCAGATAGCCGAAATTATCGGACAGGCAGTTGAACACGCGAATTTCGGCAGCCATGATTTCTCCAACAGGTTCATCCGGACGGACCAAGAAATATGGCGTTAACGCTGCTGCGGCAATGCCAATTTGGCCGCGCCGAGGGGAACATCGCCGTGCTAGATTGTAAATGATGCGTTTTCCCTGCACGAGCCGAATATCGGCTTCAGTCGAAAACGCTATGGTGCCTCATGGACGTCATCGATCTCCGCGATTTCTATTCGCAGCGCCTCGGCATCGTGGCGCGGCGGCTGATCAATCGGGGCATCCAGGCCTGCTGGCCGGACGCCGAAGGTCAGCGCGTGCTCGGGATCGGCTATCCCACGCCCTATCTCGGCCTGTTCCGCGACAACAGCGAACGCTGCATCGCCTTCATGCCGGCCGCCCAGGGCGTATTGAAATGGCCGACGGGAAGGCCCGCGCTGGCCGCGCTGGTCGATCAGTTTTCTCTTCCGCTGCCGGACGCGGCGTTCGACCGCATCCTGCTCGTACATGCGCTGGAGATGTGCGACGACCCGGAAAGCCTGCTGCGCGAAATCTGGCGCGTGCTCGCACCCTCGGGCCGCATGATTGCGATCGTTCCCAACCGGCGCGGCGTATGGACCCGCACCGACAATACGCCGTTCGGTCATGGGCGGCCCTATTCACGGGCGCAGATCACGCAGCTGTTGCGGCACACCTGGTTCACGCCGGCTTCCTGGGGCGAGGCGCTGTTCATGCCGCCGGTCGCCAATAGCTGGTTCCTGCGCTCGGCCATGGCATGGGAGCGCGCCGGCGAAGCATTGTCGATGCCGCTTGCCGGCGTGCATATCGTGGAGGCGACCAAGCAGGTCTATCGCGCATTGCCCGCGCATCGCGAGCGCGTGCGTCTCATACCGTCGCTGCAGCCCGTGCTGGTGCCCTCGCCAAGCACGCGGGGATGACGCAAGGGCTGTCGTCGCCGGGCAGATGCGTACGGCATCTTCACAATTCTTCGGACAAGATCGAATCAAAAAGCGGACAAGGCTCTCGCCTTGCCC
This sequence comes from Bradyrhizobium sp., assembly GCA_026125985.1. Lineage (GTDB taxonomy): Bacteria > Pseudomonadota > Alphaproteobacteria > Rhizobiales > Xanthobacteraceae > Bradyrhizobium. Next base: position 6,184 of record JAHCKB010000190.1, on the reverse strand, counting down.
GCTTTGCGACGTTGAACGCGAAGCGCGTGTTGCCTACTCGCCGCCCATGTCTTCGCCCGAGGTGGCGGGCGCTGCACCCGCCATGTTGTCCGGGCGGGGTCCATGCGGACGGCGGCGTCGGCGCGGATAGCGCTCGCCGCCACCCCCGCCGCCTTCATAGTTGCGCTCGCCGCCATTGATCTGCGGTTGGGCGCCGGTGATGAACGAGGGCAGGCGATCGACGCTGTCGGCGACGGCGGGCTGCGGTTGCGACGGCTGCGGCTGGTATTGCGGCTGCGGCCGATGCTCGCGATGTTCACGCTCGCCGCGTTGTTCGCGGGGCTGCTGCTGGTCGCGCTGATAGGGTTGCTGCTCGCGGTCGCGCGGATTGCCGTCGCGCATGTAGGGCTGCTGCTGTTGAGGTTGCGGGGCAAAGCCCGGCTCCTGCCCGAACGGCGAGAACCCGTCGGCGTCGTCCTCGCCCTCTTCCGTCGACATGTCGTTGTCGGGACGCGGTTGATGCTGATGCTGCGGCTGGTTCTGGCGGAACTGCTCCTGCGCCGCGGCGATCAGGCGGAAATAATGTTCGGCATGCTGATAGTAGTTTTCGGCGGCGACGGGATCGCCGGACGAGCGCGCATCGCGGGCGAGCTGGACGTATTTTTCGGCTATGTGAGAGGCGGTGCCGCGGATCTTGATGTCGGGTCCGTTGGACTCGTAGACCCTGGTCAGCGGATTCTGGCCGCGCCGGTTTTGATTATTGTTATTCCGGTTGCGCATCCGCTGCTTGTTTTGACCGTTTCTCATGTGTCGCCTTTATTCCAGCCCTAATTAAGTAACGTGGATCGTCCAGATTCGCTTTCGGATTGCCGGCTCACGTCCCGGCACAGTTTTGCGTACGCCGACTGCCGGCGCAGGCTAAGACACTGCCGATTTCGTCAACATTCGCGTTCAACAAAGACGCGTTCCCCAACCGCCAGCGCTCATCGCCGGCGACCAATCATTCACCTTGCCGAAACAAGCCCAGCTCTGTTGCGTAAGTCTTCAAGCGCAATATCAGGCTTTCGTTCGCTTTGCGGTCGAGAGCTGCACAGCTTCAGCCATTGCGCTCAAGCAGACCTTTGCGTTTTGGAACCGTTAATCGGCGGGGCTCTCAAGCGTCTGCTTTCTACCCGCTTCCCTGCGGGGCCAGCAGCAACCCTGGACCGATGTTATGGCCGGAAACTAGTCGTTCCCGGTGGTGATTCCAAGAGGTTTTTTTGCGTTCCGATGGGACATTATCAGGGCATTTTACGGGCGCCGACCGCCCTTGGAATACCTCCAAGATCGGCCTTGGGGGACGCGTGAGGCATCAGTCCTGCGGCCGTCATCAAACCTTCAATCTGGACCGCCTGTTCCTTCCCGGCCTCAACCACCAAGGCGCCGCAGGGCCTGAGGATTCTCGCGGCTTGCGGGATCAGGATCCGGTAGGCATCGAGCCCGTCTGCCCCGCCGTCCAGCGCCTTCAGCGGATCATGCGCGCGCACTTCTACGGCGAGGTTTGCGATATCGCCTGTGCGGATATAGGGCGGGTTCGATACGACGAGATCGAAAGGACCTGTTAACGCCGATGCGAAATCGCAGTGGATGAAGTTGGCGCGCAGCGCGAGCCCGAGATGGACGGCGTTGGCGGTTGCCGTCCCGAGCGCCTCGACCGATATGTCGGTGCCGATCCCTGTTGCATCGGGCAGCTCGGACAGCAGCGCGAGCAGGATCGCACCGGTGCCGGTGCCGAGATCGGCAATTGAGGGCGATTTGTTGGCGGGACTCTCGCGCAGCATCTCCAGCGCAAGTTCGACCACGGTCTCGGTGTCAGGGCGTGGCACCAGCGTTTCCGGCGACAGTGCGAGCGGCAGTCCCCAGAATTCCTTATGGCCGAGGATGCGCGCGACGGGCTCGCCGGCAAGGCGGCGGCCGGCAAGCACATCCAGTCGCATCGATTCGTCAGCCGTGAGGGGGCGATCGGAGGATGCGATCATGCCGGTGAGATCGAGGCCGAGCACATGGCCGACCAGCAGGCGGGCATCGAGTTCGGGAGAGTCGATGCCGGCGGACTCGAACCGTTCTGCAAGGGCGCGCCGCGCGGCGTCGATCGGCCGGCCGGCAAGTGCGGCAGCGCTCACGCCGCCGCGCCCTGCGCCGCGAGCTGCGCGGCCTGGTGCTCGGTGGTCAGTGCATCGATCAGCTCGCCCAGCGCGTCGCCCGAGATCACCTGCGGCAGCTTGTAGAGCGTCAGGTTGATGCGGTGGTCGGTGACGCGGCCTTGCGGGAAATTGTAGGTGCGGATGCGCTCGCTGCGGTCGCCGGAGCCGACCTTCTCCTTGCGGTCGGCCGAGCGCGCCGCTTCCTGGCGTTGCCGCTCGGCGTCATAGATGCGTGAGCGCAGGATGTTCATGGCGGAGGCCCGATTCTTGTGCTGCGAGCGGCTGTCCTGCATCATCACGACGATGCCGGTCGGGATGTGGGTGATGCGGATCGCCGATTCGGTCTTGTTGACGTGCTGGCCGCCGGCGCCGCCGGCACGCATAGTTTCGATCCGCAGGTCGTCGTTCTTGAGGTCGACGTCGACGTCTTCGACTTCGGGCAGCACGGCCACCGTCGCAGCCGAGGTGTGGATGCGGCCTTGCGTTTCCGTATCCGGTACGCGTTGCACGCGATGCACGCCGGATTCGAACTTGAGCTTCGCGAATGCGCCGCGGCCCTGCACCTCGGCGATGATTTCCTTGTAGCCGCCGACCGTGCCTTCGCTGGCCGAGATCACCTCGACCTTCCAGCCCTGCAGGCCGGCAAAGCGTTCATACATGCGGAACAGGTCGCCCGCGAACAGCGAGGCCTCGTCGCCGCCGGTGCCGGCGCGGATTTCCAGCACCACGTTGCGGTCGTCCATGGCGTCCTTGGGCAGCAGCGCGATGCGGATCTTCTGCTCCAGCTCGCCGCGTCTTGCCTGCAGCTCGTCGCGTTCGGCCTCCGCCATGCCGCGCATTTCCGCATCCGTCGCGGGATCGGCAAGCAGGGCTTCCGCTCCGGCAAGTTCCGTCTGAACGCCGCGATAGGATTTGACGGCCTCGACCAGCGGGTTGAGGTCGGCAAGCTCCCGGGTGATCTGCACGTAACGGTCGGAGGACACCTGGCCGAGCAGCTCGTTCTCGAGCGCGGCATGGTGGGCGAGCAGAATGTCGAGTTTGGCTTCGGGCAGCATGGCAGGTCTTCGTTAGCAGAAAGTGGGGAGGGCGGGAGCGGGGAACAAGCCCCGCTACAAGGTCAGGCCCTCGGCTTCCGCGAATTCGATGAGCTTCTGCTTGATCGAGACGCTGCCGGCCGGCGCGTCCAGCAGCGGATTGATCATTGCCTCCGCCTTTTTGGCATCGAGGTCGAGAATCATTGCCTTCACCGGGCCGTGCGCGGTTGCCGACAGCGACAGCGAGCGGTAGCCGAGCGCAATCAGGGCCAGCGCGCCGAGCGGCTTTGAGGCCATCTCGCCGCACAGAGAAACCCCTTTTTTGGCGGCTTTGGCCTTGCGCATGATGTCGCGCAGCGCGCGCAGGATCGGCGCCGACATGGCGTCGAACCGCTCCGAGACCTTGGCGTTGCCGCGGTCGACTGCGAACATGAACTGGAACAGGTCGTTGGAGCCGACCGAGACGAAATCGACCTTCGTCAGGAGCTCGTCCATCTGGTAGAGCAGCGCCGGCACCTCCACCATGGAGCCGATGTCGATGCGTTCCGGTAGCGAATGACCGTGCTGGCGCAGATAGGTCAGCTCCCGTTCCACGATGGCCTTGGCCGCGTCGAACTCGGCGACCTCCGAGACCATCGGAAACATGATCTTCAGCGACCTTCCGCCGCCGGCGCGCAGCAGCGCACGGATCTGGCCCCGCAGCAGGCCCGGCCTGTCGAGTCCGAGCCGGATCGCCCGCCAGCCGAGCGCGGGGTTTTCCTCGATCACCGTCTCCAGATAGGGCAGCGCCTTGTCGCCGCCGATATCGAGGGTGCGGAAGGTCACCGGCTTGTCGCCGGCTGCATCGAGCACCGTTCGATAGAGCGCAAGCTGGTCGCTCGCGCGCGGCAGGCTGGCGCTCACCATGAATTGCAGTTCGGTGCGGAACAGCCCGATGCCGGCGCTGCCGGTGTCCTCGATATGCGGCAGGTCGATGACGAGGCCGGCATTGATCAAGAGCTCGACCGGTTGGCCGTCCCTGGTCTTGCAGGGCAGGTCGCGCAGCGCCGAATACTGCGCCTGCCGCCGGGCGCGCAGCCGCACCCGTTCGCCATAGGCCGATTCGATCTCGCTGGACGGACGCACATAGATCGAGCCGGAGGTGCCGTCGACGATGATGGCATCGCCGGGATCGGCAATGCCCGGCGCGTTCGGCACCTCGCCGATCGCGGGGATGCCGAGCGCACGCGCCACGATCGCGACGTGGGAATTGGCGGTGCCTTCCTCCAGCACGAGGCCGCGCAGCCGCTTGCGGTCGTAGTCGAGCAATGCGGCGGGGCCCATCGCACGCGCAATCAGGATGGCATTGTCAGGCAGATGCTCGCGCGAGGGCGCATGGTCGCGGCCGACGAGCTGGCGCATCAGGCGGTGCCCGAGATCCTCCAGATCATGCAGGCGCTCGCGCAAATAGGGGTCGGTCGAGCGCAGCATGCGCGCGCGGGTGTCGGACTGCACGCGTTCGACCGCGGCTTCGGCGGTGAGGCCCGTGCCCACCGCCTCGTGCAGCTTGTGCGACCAGCCGGCGTCGTTGGCAAACATGCGGTAGGCTTCCAGCACGTCGCGGTGCTCGCCGCCCTCGGCGACATCGCCGCGCTCCAGCATGCGGTCGAGATCGGCGCGCAGCTTGAGCAGCGCCGCGTCCAGCCGCTTGATCTCCTTCGGCAGGTCTTCGGCGATGTAGTCCTTGATGACGACGCGCGGCTCGTGCAGCACCACGTGGCCGAGCGCGATGCCCTCGGAAAGCACGCTGCCGCTCTTGTGCAGGGAATGCCGCGCCGCCGGCTCGGCGCCGGGCTGCGCCAGCGCCGACAATTCGCCGGAGGCGATCATCTCCGCCAGCACCATGGCGGTGGTCTGCAGCGCCTCGACCTCTTCCTCGACATAGGTGCGCTTGGCGCGGTTCTGCACCACCAGCACGCCGAGCGTGTTGCCGGCGCGCAGGATCGGCACGCCGAGGAAGGAGTGGTAGATTTCTTCGCCGGTTTCCGGACGGTAGGAGAAGGCTGGATGGCTCTGCGCGTCCGAGAGGTTCAGCGGCGTCGCTTCGCTGGCGACGAGGCCGACCAGGCCCTCATGCGCGTTGAGCACCGTGTGGTGCACGGCTTCGCGGTTCAGGCCTTCGGTGGCGTAGAGTTCGAGCGTGTTGTCGATGCGCAGCACGTAGCAGGAGCAGACCTCGGCCACCATGTTGGCCGCGATCAGCACCACTACCTTGTCGAGGCGTTCCTGTGCGGAGACTTGCTCCGCCATGGTTTCGCGGAGCCGTCTCAGCAAGACGCGGGGACCTCCCGACGCGCTCCGCATGATCAGCCATTCCTCCCGCACAGGGCCGGTCCGCCGCCTGGCCGGCCGCCGGCGTAATACCCCGACAAAACAACAATTTTATACATTTCGGCGCCGCCGCGAGCCCCTTCCCGGCCGAATCGGGAACAGCAAAACTGTGACACAGTTTGCGGCAGCTCACCTATCAGGCCTATAGCCAATCAAAGCGAGTTTTGCCAAGCAAAACGCCTGCCAGTGGGGGTAGAGTCTCTGCAGGACCGATGCTGCGACCGCTAAGAGAAAATTCTTCTAAACCTGGTCGAGCCCATAGAGCGTGTGCAGGGTACGCACCGCAAGCTCGGTATAGGCAGCGTCGATCAGCACCGAAAACTTGATTTCCGACGTCGTGATGGCGCGGATGTTGATCTTGCGTTCGGCGAGCGCGGCAAACGCCTGGGCGGCGACGCCGGCATGGCTGCGCATGCCGCTGCCGATCACGGAAACCTTGGCGACATCGGTGGCGCTGTCGAGCCGGGCATAGCCGATCTTGGCCTTGGACGAGGTGATGGTTTCCCTGGCGCGGTTGTAGTCCGCGGCCGGCACGGTGAAGGTGAGATCGGTGGTCTTGCCGTCCTCGGAGACGTTCTGCACGATCATGTCGACGTTGATGTTGGCGTCGGCCAGCGG
>JAHCKB010000019.1 GCA_026125985.1 Bradyrhizobium sp. | reverse complement strand
ACCTGATCGGTTGAAGCGCCCCGCCATCTGGCCGGGGCGCTTTTTCATGTGGCCACGGCCAGCCCGAGTGAGAGGCAGAGGGAGGCCGGGACGGGTTTGAGCCGCTGCGGTCGAGAGAGCGCTGCGCGGCTCGATCCTGTCCTGCTCTCCTCAAGGCTTTTCCCATGAACATGATGTCCGTATCGGCGGCGCCTGCTGCCGGAAACCTTCCGCTTGCCTCCGGTCAGGAGTCGTCCGCAGCAATCTTCGCGGCGGCGGGCCTGCTATTGCCTCATCTCGAACGCGGCGAGCGTGTTGACGCCGCGACCTTGCGCGCGGCGATGGAAAACGCATTCGGCGCGTCCGACACAAGCGGCGCCTGGGACTGGAAGACGGCATATGACGCCTGCGAGGCGGCGACCGTCCTGTTCCTGCGCAAATACGGAAAGGCGCTTTTCCGCAAATCCGGTTCTCCGGCTGCACGGCTTGTCCCGCTGACGAAGATCGCCAGCCTTCTGCCGACGCATACGCGGCGTTCTTCCGAAAGCCAGAGCTTCCAGCAGTTCTCAACGCCAATCCCGCTCGGCCTGGCCGCGGCTCATGCCGCCGCCATCACGCCAGCCGACCGGGTGCTGGAACCATCCGCCGGCACTGGCCTCCTCGCCATTCTCGCCGAGACCGCTGGCGGCACGCTCGTTCTCAACGAACTGACTGAGATGCGTGCCGCGCTACTCTCCTCCCTTTTTCCGGCCATTCCTGTCACCCGCTTCGACGCGGCCCAGATCGACGATCACCTCGATCCCGCGATCGTACCGAGCGTCGTGCTGATGAATCCGCCGTTCTCGGTCATGGCGAATGTCGAGGGCCGAGTTGCAGACGCCGCGTTTCGCCATGTCGCCTCGGCGCTCGCGCGCCTCGCTTCCGGCGGCCGTCTTGTGGCGATCACCGGCGCGAGCTTCGCGCCCGACAATCCGGCTTGGGCCTCTGCCTTCGCCCGTTTGCAGGAGCGCGGCCGCGTCGTGTTTTCCGCCGCGATCGACGGCGCGGTCTATGCCAAGCATGGCACGACCATCAATACGCGTCTGACCATCATCGACAAACTGCCGGCCGACGATCCGGCCGTGTTCCCGCCTTCTCCAAGCGTCGCGCCGGACGTCGCCACGCTTATGGGATGGCTTGACGAGCAACTGTCCGCGCGGCTTCCTGTCGATCCGTCAGTCGTCATTCCCGTGATCACCACGGCCGCGCCTCGCAGCGTGCGCGGCTATCTCAATCGCACCGCCAGCTCCGCCCCGGCCGCACCCATGGCCGAACCGGAGGGCTTGCCGCTCGCCTATGAGACGCTCGACTGGCAGGCCGGCGAAGCGGGCCGTCTCTCCGACGCCATCTATGAAGAATACGGATTGCAAGCGATCCGAATTTCCGGATCTCAGGCGCATCCGACCAAGCTCGTGCAATCGGCTGCGATGGCCAGCGTCGCACCGCCGAAGCCGGCCTATCGGCCGCACCTCCCGGCTAACGTCCACGATCTGCTGTCCGACGCACAGTTGGAGACCGTGATCTATGCCGGCGAGGCGCATGCCGATTACCTCGCTGGATCATGGACGGTGGATGCCACCTTCGATGTCGTCAGCGCCGCGCGTGAAGATGCGGCGAACGTCGTGCGCTTTCGGCGTGGCTTCATGATCGGTGACGGCACCGGCGTCGGCAAAGGCCGCCAGTCCGCCGCCATCATCCTCGACAACTGGCTCCAGGGCCGCCGCAAGGCTGTTTGGATCAGCAAGTCTGACAAGCTGATCGAGGATGCACAGCGCGACTGGTCGTCGCTGAGCATGGAACGTCTGCTGATCACACCGCTCTCGCGTTTCCCGCAAGGGCGCCCGATCACGCTGCCGGAAGGCGTCCTATTTACAACCTACGCCACGCTACGGTTCGACGACCGCGGCGAGAAGCTTTCGCGCGTCAAACAAATCGTCGAATGGTTGGGCTCCGACTTCGATGGGGCGATTATTTTCGACGAGGCGCACGCGATGCAGAATGCCGGTGGCGGCAAGGGGGAACGCGGCGATGTCGCTGCCTCGCAACAGGGACGCGCGGGTCTGCGGCTCCAGCATGCCCTGTCGAACGCCCGCATCGTCTATGTCTCCGCGACCGGCGCCACCACGGTCCACAATCTCGCCTACGCCCAGCGGCTCGGACTCTGGGGCGGCGAGGATTTTCCGTTCGGCACCCGCGCCGAGTTCGTGGAGGCGATCGAAGCCGGCGGCGTCGCGGCGATGGAGGTGCTGGCCCGCGACCTGCGCGCGCTCGGTCTCTACACCGCCCGTTCGCTCTCCTTCGACGGCGTCGAATATGAGCTGGTCGAGCATGCGCTGACGCCGGAGCAAACGCGCATCTATGACGCTTATGCCGGCGCGTTCGCCATCATCCATAACAATCTCGACGCGGCGATGGAGGCGGCCAACATCACCGGCGCGTCCGGCACCTTGAACCGGCAGGCCAAATCCGCCGCGCGTTCGGCCTTCGAGAGCGCCAAGCAACGCTTCTTCGGCCACCTGCTCACGAGCATGAAGACGCCGACGCTGATCCACTCGATCAGCCGTGATCTCGATGAAGGCCATTCCGCCGTCATCCAGATCGTCTCGACCGGCGAGGCGCTGATGGAACGCCGCCTGGCCGACCTGCCTACCGAGGAATGGAACGACGTTCGCATGGACATCACGCCGCGCGAATACGTTTTATCGTATTTGGAGACGAGCTTTCCGGTGCAGCTCTACGAGCCCTTCACGGACAGCGAGGGCAACCTGTCATCACGGCCCGTCACCCGAGATGGTCAGCCTGTCGAAAGCCGCGAGGCTGTCGCGCGCCGCGACGAGTTGATCGCCAAGCTCGCCAGTCTGCCACCTGTTCCCGGCGCGCTCGACCAGATCGTCCAGCATTTCGGTACCGATATGGTAGCGGAGGTGACGGGCCGTTCACGGCGTATCGTCCGTAAGGGCGACCGTCTCGCCGTCGAAAATCGCGCCGCCTCCGCGAATCTCGCGGAGACGCAGGCGTTCATGGACGACGCGAAGCGTGTCCTGATCTTCTCCGACGCGGGCGGGACCGGCCGCAGCTATCATGCCGAGCTGTCAGCGCGGAACACGCGGCTGCGCGTCCACTATCTGCTCGAACCGGGATGGAAGGCCGACGCCGCCATTCAGGGGCTCGGCCGGACGCACCGCACCAATCAGGCGCAGCCGCCGCTGTTCCGACCGATCGCGACCGACGTGAAGGCCGAGAAGCGCTTCCTCTCGACCATTGCCCGTCGCCTCGACACGCTGGGCGCGATCACGCGCGGCCAGCGCCAGACCGGCGGCCAGGGCCTGTTCCGGCCGGAGGACAATCTGGAAAGCGCCTATGCCCGCGATGCGCTGCGCCAGCTCTATCTCCTCCTGGTGCGCGGCAAGGTCGAGGGCTGTTCGCTCGACCGCTTTGAGTCCGCCACTGGCCTGAAGCTGATGGATTCGACCGGCATCAAGGATGAGCTGCCGCCGATCATCACCTTCCTCAATCGGCTGCTCGCGCTCACCATCGAGCTTCAAGGCATCCTGTTCACTGCGTTCGAGCAACTGCTGAACGCGAAGATCGAGGGCGCCATCGCCAGCGGCGCCTATGATGTCGGGTTGGAGACGCTGACAGCGGAACGCTTCACCGTCACCGATCGCCAGATCATCTACACCCATCCAGGCACCGGCGCGGAAACCCGGCTGCTCACAATCACGCAGCGCGAGCGCAATCGTCCGGTGACGCTCGATGATGCGCTCGGCCATCTCGATGACCGCCAAGCGAAGCTGCTCGTCAACGAGCGGTCGGGACGCGCTGCCGTGCAGATTCCGACGACGAGCATCATGCTCGACGACGGCGAGATCGAGCGGCGCGTCCAGCTGATCCGGCCGATGGAGGCGCATAATGTTCCGGTGAAGATGATGGGTGAGACCCATTGGCTCGACGCCGATCGGAATGCCTTCGCCGCAGCCTGGACCACGGAGGTCGCCGAGGTGCCGGAATTTGCCGACAGCACGATCCATGTCGTCACCGGCCTGCTACTGCCGATCTGGAAGCGGCTGCCGAACGAATCCACTCGCGTCTATCGGCTTCAGACCGATGAGGGTGAGCGGATCGTCGGCCGCAAGGTCTCGCCGGCCTGGGCGGCGAACGCGACTACGACCGGCGCCTCCTCGCTGACGCCGGACGCCGCGTTCATGGCGCTGATGGAGGGTCGCACGATCCTCGATCTCGCCGAGGGCCTCCAGCTTCGCCGCTGCCGTGTCATGGGCGCCAACCGCATCGAGCTGTCCGGCTTCACCGACACGATGCGCGAACGGCTCTCGGCCTTTGGCCTCTTCCACGAAATCATCGCGTGGAAGCTGCGTATGTTCGTGCCGACCGACACATCCGGCCCGGCGGTGCTCGAGCGCGTGCTGGGCCGCTGGCCGGTCGAGCGCATCGGCGAGCGCGAGGCGGCTTGATGCCCCGTCACAATGCCGCAGAACTTGCACACCGTCTTGGCCGGCAGGCCGAGGCGGTGTGCCGTCACTATCTGTCTGCCGGACGCCGTCAGGGCAATTACTGGCAGGTCGGGGATGTGCGCAACACGCCGGGCCGCTCGATGTTCGTGCGGTTGAAGGATTCGCCGAAAGGTCCGGCCGGCAAATGGACCGATGCCGCGGCGTCGGCGAGCATGGCGATCTGCTCGACGTGATTCGCGAAAGTTGTGGCCTTGTCGACTTCAAGGATGTGGCCAAGGAAGCGCGCCGATTCCTCGCGCTCCCGCATCCTGAACCGGAAAGGACCAGGATGCTGGCCGGCAGACAGTCCATCAGCGCCGGCTCACCCGAAGCGGCGCGGCGGCTCTTTGCCATGTCGCAGCCGATCGGCGGAACCCTCGTCGAAGCGGTTTTGCGCAAACGCGGCATTACGACTTTGCACGAAACCGGCGCGCTTCGCTTCCATCCGCGCTGCTACTATCGGCCGGACGAGCATAGCCCGACCGAGACCTGGCCCGCGATGATCGCTGCCGTCACCGACCTTTCCGGCAAGTTGACCGGCGCGCATCGCACCTGGCTCGACCCCGGCGGATTCAGCGAGGCCAATCTCGGCCGTGCCCCGATCGAGACGCCGCGGCGTGCGATGGGCGATCTCCTCGGGCAGGCCGTGCGCTTCGGCGTGGGCGGCGAGGTAATGGCGGCCGGCGAAGGCATCGAGACGACATTGTCTGTCCGATCGGTCCTGACGCAGATGCCGTCGATGGCGGCGCTCTCGGCCGCGCACCTCTCGGCCATTCTGTTCCCGCGGACGCTGCGGCGGCTCTACGTCGCGCGCGACAACGATCCGGCCGGTGACAGGGCGATGACCGTGCTGATCGAGCGCGCCAGCGCCGTCGGGATCGAGGCGGTCGTGCTCACGCCACGGCTCGGGGACTTCAACGAGGATCTCCGGCTGCTCGGCTTCGACGCCCTTGCGGCCCATCTGCGTCTACAGGTCGCCTCGGAGGACGTCGCCCGCTTCATGTCCCTGGCGGTCTGATCGACTGGCAAGGGAAGGTGCGGCAGGGCGGTGCGTGACAGGCTGCGATCATGGCGCGAGACCTCCGGGGTCGAGAGGCCACACCCACGGCCTTCTGAGAGGGCGATCGGGCGTCAGCCGGGCCGGACAGGCAATGCCTGCGGCCGACGATTTTCCGCCGCGCCCCCGTGGGGCGCTTTGCATCGCGAGGCAAAATCGCCGGCCTCCAGCATCCTCCACAGTGTTCCGGCCCTTCGCTTTGCTGCGGGTGCAGGTCCGGCCCGCCCGTCGCCTTCGTCGCCATGAAGGCCGCGATGGGCGCGGCCACACCGCGAAGGAAAGTCGCCATGACCGATGGACACGACACCGCATACGAGCCGCACCACGATTCCTCTCCGACCGATCACCTGCTTCAGGAACTCCAGCTCTACGGCTACCGTCCCTTCGAAGACGAACCCGACCCGCGACCGCTTCCGGAAGGCCGCGTCATCGCCGGCAGCATCGCCGACATCTTCGACGCCCTCGTGGTGGCGCTCTCCGACACCCGCCTCGAACCAGATCTGGAAGAATTGCTCTGGGGCACGGTCAACCTCTTCCATCGCGCCACCGACCGGATCGAACGCGAACTCGACGACAACGAGATCGCCCAGCGGCGCCTCCAGCGCGAACAGGATGGCTCGGAGGTCAAGTCTGTCGAACTCGAACGCCTGACGGCACAGGGCCAGACCCTTCTCGAACGGCGCAACGCCTTCGAACTGATGCGCGACCAGGCCGCCGAGCACTTCGAGCGCAACACCCACTCGATCTGGCGGCCGCGCACCGGCTCGATGGTCAACCATCGCAACCTCACCGCCGCGATGATCGACAGCCGCGATTTCCTCGCCGCGAAGCGTCGCACCGAGGCCGAGGTGCTCCTGCCTCCCGGCCCGAAGGTTGCCTTCACCGGCGGTCTCGATTTCAACGATCACCGCCTGATCTGGGCCAGGCTCGATCAGGTCCACGCCAAGCATCCGGGCATGGTGCTGCTGCACGGTGGAAGCCCGAAGGGCGCCGAACTCATTGCCGCCAAATGGGCCGACAACCGCAAGGTGCCACAGATCGCCTTCAGGCCTGACTGGACCAAACACGGCAAGGCCGCCCCGTTCAAGCGCAACGACGCGATGCTCGATGTTCTGCCGGTCGGCGTCCTCGTCTTCCCCGGCACCGGGATTCAGGAAAACCTCGCCGACAAGGCCCGGAAACTCGGTATCCCCGTCATGAAGTTCGATGGCGGCGCATAACGCGCCGCCGCCTCGCGGCAGCAATAATTGTCTTTACGAGAAAAACGCTCTCGTTCAGAATACATCAGCATTCTTGCAGAACCGGCGAAGCAGCATAGTCGCAGGCGGAGCGTATCTCCCGGCAGCCTGTCGTGATCCTCAACCGTTTGCACGGAGGCTTTCATGACGCTGATTCTGCTCGCCATCTCCCTGACGATCGCGTTTTGCGTGCTCGCCTATAACCTCGCGATCTACGCCTTGCCCTTCGCGGCCGGTTTGACCGCGTTTCAATATGCCTATGCGGCGGATGCAAGTTCTCTCATCTCCGGCCTTGCCGCCATCAGCGCCGCGCTCGGCTCGATCGCGTTGGTCATCGCCGTCGTCGGTTTCGCGAAAAATCCGGCTCTGCGTCTTGTCGCGCTGGCGATCTTCGCCATTCCCGCCGTGATCGCCGGCACCACGGTTGTCCACGGCATCGCCAAGCACATGATCGACGGAGGTCTCGTCCTCAATCTGCTGTGCGGCGCTGGCGGTCTATTCATCGGCATCGCGGCGATGATTAATCTCTACGCGGTCGGAACGGCCGTCCTTACGCGCTGAGGCAACGGCCGCGATCCTGCGCTCCCACGAGACACCCCGAAGGCTTTCGCCGCTGGCTTCCGATATCCCGTTCAGAACAAGAACGACCGTGTCAGGGACGCGTTCGCCCGCACGTTCGATCCGCATCGCCCGTTTCGAAAAGCGTCGTCTGACAGCGAATCCCGCAGCCGTAGCGATCACCGCCCCCCGGGGTGGCCTGTCCTATATTAGTGCGGAGATAGTCGTGAACACCTTCATCCCGCCCCATGCAGATCCGCATGCATCTCCTCTTCGCGCTGATACGGTGGGGCAGCGCCATGCGCCCGAAACCCGATAGCTTTACCGATCTCGTCCCAACCTGCCTTTCCTGCAACGACGCATGAGGAGGCTAAGAGGGTTCTGAATGGTGTGTCCGCGTGGCGGATGGGCCTGATCGGGCGCCTTTGCCAGCAAGGCCGATGGTTTGGCTGCGTGTCGTCTCCCGGCTTTCGAGAGGCGCCAATTCCTCCGACTGACTGATCCCCTAAGTCCGTTCTGTTTCCACCAGCAACCCCCGCGGCTCCGAACCGTGTTGGCGCTACGCGCCTGCCCGCACCACTTCGGGCCTTAGGGGTCAAGCTGGCGCCGAAAGCGCCAGTGCAGGAGTCTCCCGACGGCCTTGGCCGGGTCTCGTCGGAGGGAATGGTCCCTCCGGGAAGCAACGGAGACTTACCATGCAGAACATCGTCATTCTCGCCGGCAACATCGGTCAGGCCCCTGAAACCCGCACCACCAACGGCGGCACCGACATCACCCACTTCACACTCGCCACCTCGCGTCCCCGCTACTCGGAAGGCAGGGTCATCCGGGACGTGAACGGCTACCGGGTCCAGGACACCGAATGGCATCGTATCACCGCCTTCAACGGCCTCGGCAAGACGATCCAGCAACATTGCGAAAAGGGGATGAAGGTTCTGGTGCGCGGCCGCATCCACTACACGAAATGGACCGACCAGCAGGGCGTTGATCGCTACGGCTGCGAGATCATCGCCGAGACGGTGGACTTCCTGAGCCGGGCGAAGCAGACCCAGAACGACGACGGCAATACCGTCGATGACGACGAGATCCCGTTCTAACGGGCGGGATACCGGAAAGCCCGGCGGCGAAAGCCGCCGGGCTTTTCCATGTTCGCGTCGGATCGCGGCTGCCACGCGCTTCCCTTTCTGGCCATGGGCGCCGAAGTCCCATCCGGCTCAGGCGAAAAACCGCGCCCGACTCCATTCCCACCATTTCGGCTGCGGACATGCAGCGGCGCCCCATCTCGACGGCGTCGCAACGTCAGGGTGAAGGCAGGGCCACGGCAGCGCCCAACGCGAGGATTTCCGCTCCGGTCGGCGGGCACCATCCCCGTTCTTTGAGGCTGACCCTGGTTTCAATCCCGGCCTCGTGGGGTCAACCCTCATGGGGTCCGCTACGCGAAGCGTGCGGTCAGGTCGGCTTTGCCTCTCTGATGACCCCGGCCGCGACCGAAACACCTCGGGCGCCTGTCGAGCGGGGATGGTCCCCGCCTCCAGACAGGAGCTACGAAAATGTCCCTCGCAGACGCTCACGCCTTCGCCTTCAGCCTCGCCGCCACCCTGATGGTCACGATCATCATCTACCGCGCCGGCGACGGCACCATGAGCGTCATGCCCGCCGCCGAATATGATGGGGATGCCGACACCATCGTCGGCGAGATCGATCCGTTCGCCTGAGCCGGATGGGGCTTCGGCCCCGCCTTCGGCATGGCGGCACGACCGAATCAGTCGTCGGCCGACTACTCTCGTCGCAGCGCTTCGAGGTGACTTTCGGCTGGATGGAGGCGCCAAGAACGACTATTATAGTCGTAGTTCTGGCAGGTGCGTTCGCGTCGGTGGGAGGTGATCATGCATGATCACTTCCCGACAATCGCGGGCCGCACGCGCGTTGCTGGGTTGGACGCAGGAGACGCTCGCTGACAAGGCCCGCATATCGCTGACCGCGTTGAAACGCCTCGAATCCGAAAGCGACCTCGAGGTTTACAAAACGACGCGCGATCAGGTGCGCAGGGCCTTTGAAGCGGCAGGGATCGTTCTGCTCTCCACCGACAAAGGGCAAGGGGTTCTGCTGCATCATGACACGTCTAACCGCCAGGCCCATCGATAGTCGTTCCGCGCCATCGGGCCATGCACCATCATTCCAAGATGCACGCACCGGGCGATGGTTAAAATATCGTAACCATGCCAATGTCCGGCGATGACGGAACCATCGACATTCGCGTTCCTGGATGAGCCGCCGATAAGTCGGCGGCTCACCAGCTATGACCGCGAGCATATGGTTCTCTATTTGCGGCTACTCGATGCGGCGCGTGACGGCGCCGATTGGCAGGAAGCCGTTCAAATCCTGTTCGGCCTCGATCCACAAAGCAATCCGCATCGCTGTCGTCGGATCCACGACACTCACCTTGCGCGTGCCCGTTGGATGACCGAGCACGGTTATCGCGAGTTGGTGCGCGAAAGTCAGTGTCACTGATCCACGCGATGCCGCTGCGGCATCGCCCCCGCCAAACTTCGCGGCTTCAGCATCACAATCGTTCCGGGAATGCTGGCTCCTCCGCAAATTGACGGAGGAAGGACTGACCATGGTACCGGACGCTTCAGGATGGCGCTCCTCGGCGCTCTACCTCCACGTTGACGGGCTTGCTGCCTCTGACATCGCTTGGGAATGGCTCCGTCGCAACGAAACGTATGATCATGATTTCGATGCGTACTCGCGCAACAAGGAAAATCCTCAATCGCTGACCGACAGGATTCGGCAGCGTTGGGGACTGCGATTTCCCGCTTGATCCGCAGCAAGCTCCTCCCAAGGCGCAGGTGTTCTGGCTTCCGCATGCCGACACCAGCACAGTCGTGCTGGCGGCGGCTCCTCCGATCTTCTCTTTGGATCGCGATGTACGAGCCGCATTCGATATCGCTCAATCGATCGAACAGGGTGGCGAAACGCTCCTCCTCTACGAGCTGAGCAAGAATCAGCACCTCCAGCTCATCCTGCCCGCCGGCCATTCGCCTGCGGTTCCTTTGGTTGCCATGGTTCCGATCGGTCTGGAAGGATTTGATCGGGTAGAGTCCATTTACCGCCTTCTTGCATCGCTCTACGGCCGCGCTGTGCCGCCGGACACGCGCCTCACGCGGCAGAAACGCAGACGGATGCGCCATATGCTGCAAGCGTTCGACGGGTTCCGGGATGGCGCCACCCAACAGGAGATCGCCCGGATCATCTTCCGTCTTCCGCGGATGAAGCGGGATGACTGGCAGATATCCTCGGTTCGCCATACCGTCATGGCTTTGCTTCGCGATGCCCACGCGATGGCTGCTGGAGGCTATCGAACGCTGCTGCGCCACCGGCGATCCCAGGGTTCGCGAACCAGGCGAACCGAAAACGATCAACAATGAAGTCACAACGTCGCCGTTGCATGATCGTAGGACTCCTGCGGATGCGTTGCCCGCTTCTCGCGAACCGCTGACGTACAAGGCCGACAGCGAAACGCTTCTCACAAAATTCCTCCCATCCGCCGCGAACACGTCTTTGCTGTCCACCCGCCCCGGGGGACTCGGCGGACGTGATGTGGGATTTCAGGTCCCCCTAAAATCCCACTCCATCTCACCTGTTTCGCTTCGCCATCGTGGTCTTCGCCCGCCGCTGATTTCCAGCGGCTCACGTGAACACCACGAAAGGCCGATCCATGCGACCCGAACTCGCCGTTCTCCCGCCGCGCTTTCTGCGCACCAAGGAAGCCGCCGAATTCCTCGGCCTGTCCGCCCGGACACTGGAAAAGCACCGGACCTACGGAACCGGCCCGGCCTACCGAAAGCTCGGCGGCCGCGTCGTCTATGCCATCGACGATCTCGAAGCCTGGGCCGATCGCGGCGCCGTCACCTCGACCTCCGATCCCCGCGGATCGGTTCTTCCCGCCAAGCGCCAGTCGCCGACGTCGCCGGCGCGCGCAGGACGATACGCACGCTGACGGCGCACGATTTCCCGAATGGCGGCGCGGCATCAGTCCTCTTCGGAGCGCGGACAGCTCAATCTGTTCCGGGCGCTCCCCGGCGATTTCGCGCCACGAGACGCGCAGGATCTCATGGCCTATCCGTTCTTCTCCCTCGCCAAGTCGAAACGCATCGCACCCATCGATTTCAAGGCAGGCGATGTGACCATCCGTGTCGAGGCCGTGCCCGATCACGGCATGGCGACCATCTGGGATGCCGACATCCTGATCTGGGCCGCGAGCCAGATCGTTGAGGCGCGCGACGCGGGCTTGCGCACTTCCCGGCTCATGGCGACGACGCCCTATGAGATTCTCACCTTCGTCGGCCGCGGTGTATCGCTGCGCGATTACCAGCGCCTGAAGGCCGCGCTCGACCGGCTCCAATCCACCACCGTCGCGACCTCGATCCGCCAACCGGCGGAAGGCCGTCGGCATCGCTTCTCGTGGATCAACGAGTGGCAGGAGCGAACCGATCGCGACGGTCGCCCTGTCGGCGTCGAGCTGATCCTGCCGGACTGGTTCTATCGCGCCGTTCTCGATGACGCGCTCGTTCTCACCATCGACCGCGCCTATTTCGATCTGACCGGCGGGCTCGAACGCTGGCTCTACCGCGTCGTGCGTAAACACGGCGGCCGCCAGTCCTTCGGCTGGAGCTTCGACTTCGCCCACCTGCACCGGAAATCCGGCAGCCTCTCGCCGCTGAAGCATTTCGCCTACGACCTGCGCGACATCATCCGCCGCCAGCCCCTGCCTGGCTACCGGCTCGCCATCACACAGCAGGTGGGTGGTCCCGAACTGCTCACCTTCGTCGCAACCGATCCAACCTTTTTCACCCCGCCGCGCCCGCGACGGAAGCCGTCAACGCGCTTTGGGGACAAGCTGTGAATTCACTCGTGCTATCGGGGACCGCCCCTATCGTGCCATCAGGGACCCGATCCTCGTGCTATCGGGGACCGGAATCGACGATTCATCGCCGAGATTCAAAGGCTTGCGACGGCCGTAACTTCTCTAACCTAGATTCCTTCGGAATCTTTCTAACGCCCCCGCACTTTTGCACGCCTGCGGATAACCTCCGCAACGATGGCGCAAAGGCTGGAAACGGCTGGCAATCCGCCGCTGTTTTGCTCCTTAAATCGGAGACTCGTTTTCCTTTAATCGTGAACTGGCTCTGCCGGTTCACGGTCGGAGGCGCGCCATGATCGTGGCGCTCCTCAATCAAAAAGGTGGTGTCGGCAAGACGACACTCGCGCTGCATCTCGCAGGCGAATGGGCCGGCAAGGGGAAGCGGGTCACGCTGATCGACGCGGACCCGCAGGGCTCGGCTCTCGACTGGTCGCAACAACGCGCCCGTGAACGCTCGCCGCGTCTGTTCGGTGTCGTGGGCCTGGCGCGCGACACCCTTCATCGTGAGGCGCCCGAGTTGGCGCGCGACGTCGATCATGTCGTGATCGACGGTCCGCCGCGTGTCGCCGGCCTCATGCGTTCGGCGCTGCTCGCAGCCGATCTCGTGCTGATCCCGGTGCAGCCGTCTCCGCTCGACGGTTGGGCCTCGGCGGAGATGCTCGCGCTTCTGAACGAAGCTCGCATTTATCGCCCCGGCCTTGCCGCGCGGTTTGTCCTCAACCGTTGCGGCGCGCGCACTGTCATCGCTCGCGAGACGGCCGAGACGCTGGCCGATCACGATCCGCCGGTGCTGCGCACGGCGATCGGGCAGCGCGTCATCTACGCCGACGCCGCGCAGTCGGGCCGGCTCGCCTTCGAGATCGATGACGACGGTCCCGCCGCGCGCGAGATCGCCGCGCTCGCCAGCGAGATCGAGCAACTTCGCATCGGGAGGATCGCATCATGACGATCCTCACCGGCGATTGCCGCGACCTTATGCCGGCGCACGGCCCGTTCGATCTGATCCTCGCCAATCCGCCCTATGGCGATACGTCGCTCGCCTGGGACCGGCGGGTCGAAGGCTGGATCACGCGCGCTCGCGAGGCGCTGCACCCGACCGGCACGTTGTGGGTGTTTGGCTCGCTGCGATGCTTCATGGCGACCGCCAACCGCTTCGCCGACGCCGGCTTGCGCATCGCCCAGGAAATCGTCTGGGAGAAACAGAACGGCTCCAGCTTCCATGCCGATCGCTTCAAGCGCGTGCATGAGTTGGCCGTCCAGTTCTATCCAACTGAGACGCCGTGGCGCGACATCTACAATGATGTGCAGACGACGCCCGATGCGACGGCGCGCACCGCGCGACGCAAGCAACGTCCGCCGCATACCGGCCAGATCGATGCCGGCCACTATCTCAGTTATGACGGCGGGCCAAGGCTCATGCGCTCCGTCATCTACGTGCGCAATTGTCATGGTCGCGCGATCCATCCGACCGAGAAACCGTCAGCGCTTCTCGAAATTCTGATCCGCACGAGCTGCCCCGCAGGCGGCCTGGTCGACGATTGGTTCGCCGGTTCCGGCGCGGCCGGTGAAGCCTGCCGGCTCAGCGGCCGTCGTTGTCTCGGCTGCGACATCGATGCCGTCATGGCTGAGCGCGCCCGCGCGCGCATCGCAACCCTGCTGCTGTTCCATGGTGGAGGCGCGGCATGACGGAGCGCGCCGACAAACGCCGGTTTGTGTCCCGGCCGGGCAATCCCGAAAAATGGATCAGAGCGACTGAGCCGCAACCGACCGGCATTGCTGCCGACAATGCGTTCACCGCCCGCCTGACCATCGACATCACGCCTGAGCTGCGCGGTCGCATCAAGGTCGCGGCCTTTCGGCGCGGGATCACCGTTGCGGACATGCTGCGCGAACTGCTCGCGCGCGAATTTCCACCCATCGCGGGAGACCAGCCATGACCGGCAGAGCGGTCCATCGCGCGCATAGCCGTCCGCTGCCGGACGGGCCTGCGCCGTTCACGACATTGGTCGAACTGACCTTCCAGAAACAGAAGATCGAGCACTGGATCAGGTTCGGCCGCAAGAATTACGAACAGATCCTCGACCGTCGCCGCAGTATCGTCGGCTTCGCGCCGAACAGCATCTTCGCCTTCGTCCGCTGGGCGGCGGGCGAGTACGGCACGATCATCTCGCGCATCGACATCGTGCGCGCGGTGCGCCGCGGCGAGCCGTTCCAGACGCTGCCCTTCGTTCGTCCCGGCGGCGACATCCTGCTCAAGCTCGAAGGCTGGCGACAAGTCGAGCGCGTGCTGCAGGCGATCGACGCGATCGAGCGTCTCGGCATCGATCCCGCAGCGGTCTCGCCCGACCACTGGCGGCATGTTCACAACCGAATGACCGCCGGCCAGGAACCTCGCGCCTACACGCCAGACCAGCATCGCGCCTACCTGCTGCGCCGAAAGGTCGAGCCATGACGCGCTTTGGCTTGATTGTCACGACCGCGCTTGCGGCGATGGGCGTCGGCTATCCCGGCCTCACGCCGATGCCGATCAAGCTGATCTGGAACGCATCGGCCAGCGCGCCGATCGGCTTCTACTCGATCGCCTTCGAGGGACCGTTCGAAGTTACCGATCTGGTCGCCGTCGATGCACCGGAACCACTCGCCACCTTCCTCGCCGAACGCGGCTATCTGCCGAAGGGCGTGCCGCTGCTGAAGCGTATCCTCGCCGTGTCAGGGCAGACGGTTTGCCGCTCGAACCTCGCCATTACCGTCGATGGCGTCAATGTCGGCGTGGCGCGCGACCGCGATCGCGCTGGCCGCGATCTTCCAGTCTGGCAGGGCTGCCGCCGCATCGCGACCGGCGAAGTCTTTCTCATGAACTGGCAGGTCAACGACAGTCTCGACGGCCGCTATTTCGGCCTGACCTCCACCGACCAGATCATCGGCCGCGCCGTCCCGCTGTGGACCGACGAGGACGGCGACGGTCGCTTTCAATGGCGCGCCCCGACGCGCTGACCGCCTTTCCTTCGGCGGGAGCGGTGCTCGCCGATGGCTTTCCTAACACCACCGCATGGAGACCATCATGCCGCAAATCGGACAGTTCACGCGCGAGGAATCCCGCATCATCGGGCGCATCGAGACATTCACGCTTTTCCACGACATCGTCATCGTTCCGGCCGATCCGTCGGATGCGGAGAATGCGCCGGACTACCGCGTCCATGACCACGATCCAGGCGCCCGGGACATCGGCCCGGAGATCGGCGCGGGCTGGAACCGCACCGGCGAGAAGGCCGGCGAATATATCGCGCTGGTGATCGACGATCCGGGGTTGGCGCAGCCGATCCGCGCCAACCTGTTCCGTGACGACGATGCCGGCAACACATGGTCGTTGCACTGGTCGCGTCAACGCGATCGCGGCGAGAAGGATTGAGCGATGCCTGCTCGCCGTTCACTGAGGAGCCATCTGAATGTGTCCGGGCTGCATCGCGCAGCCCGGCGCATGGCTCTTCTTCTCCTTTCCGGCCTTGCCGTCGCGAACGTCATGCCGGCGATCACGATGGCGCAGAGCTTAGCCGTCACATCGGCCTTGGCCAGCGATCCCTATGCCACCCATATCACTGAGGCCGCGACGCGCTTCCGCTTGCCGGCCGTTTGGATTCGCGCCGTCATGCGCACGGAAAGCGCTGGCGATCCGCGCGCCATCTCGTCGAAGGGCGCGATGGGGCTGATGCAGATCATGCCTGCGACATGGGCGGAGCTACGCGCTCGCCATCGTCTCGGCGCCGATCCCTATAACGTGCGTGACAATATCATCGCGAGTAGCGGCTATATCCGCGAGCTGCTCGACCGCTATGGATCGCCGGGCTGGATCGCGGCCTATAATGCCGGTCCCGGTCGCTACGACGAGGCGTTGAGCGGCCGTCCGCTACCGGCGGAAACCCGCGCCTATGTCGCCACTGTCGCGTCGGCCATCGGCTCCGGCGGGGCAGTAATGGCGCCTGTCGATCCGCTCGCCTGGACCCGCTCGCCGCTGTTCATCACGCAGCCGGATCGCAGATCGGCTGTCGATTCCATTCCGGCTGAACGTTCATCCGTCACCGCTCCGAACGCAGCCCCGGCACGTGATCTCTCCGCTATCGTTCCACGATTGAGCGACCTGTTCGTCGCGCGCTCGGGCGACAGGACCACGCCATGAGCCTGTCCGGCATCTGTCGCATGGTCTCGGGTTCCCGCGTGTCATGGCGTGCAGGGAGGGTGGAGGCAGGCAAAACGACCGAAAGAGGGCAAGGTAAAAGCCCATGCCCGGATCAACACAAGCCATTGGTATGGCTTGTGTTTCCGTGGGCATGGCGGTCGGTCGCGGGCATGCTGCCCGGATTTTGCGAGCGTTTTCAACGCTTCGATATGCACGGGGCGATTTGCGCGCTGATCGGAGCGCCGACATGAGCGAGCGCGACAGCGACTTCCGCATCAAGCCGGGCCGCATCCGTTCGACGCGCGCGCCGAGGACAAAGAGCTACGTCAATCAGGTGCTCGCCGCCGCGCAGCGCGCCGGCCATATGCCCAGTGGAGCGCTGGCGGGCAAAGCTGGCCGGCGCCTCGGCCACTCGACCTTCGGGCGTGGCCGCAACGTCTTCGGCCGCTCCCGTATCTTCTCCCCGCAGCGCCGCGTCGTCGTCAAGGCGCGCATCGCCCGCCATCAGGGCAAGGCGTATCGCTCGGCGCCGCTGACCAGCCATGTCGGCTACCTCAAGCGCGAGGGCGTGAGCCGCGACGGAGATAAAGGCGTCATGTTCGACGCCGGGACTGATCGCGCCGATGATCTGGCCTTCGCCGAGCGATGCAAGGACGACCGGCATCATTTCCGGTTCATCGTCTCGCCCGAGGACGCGGCCGAGATGACCGACCTCAAAGCGTTCACCCGCGACCTCGCCCGGCAGATGGAAGCCGATCTCGCCACGCGCCTCGACTGGATCGCCGTCGATCACTGGAACACCGACAATCCCCATGTACATCTCCTGGTGCGCGGCGTCGACGAGACTGGCGCCGATCTCGTGATCTCGCGCGACTATATCAGCCGGGGCCTGCGCTCCCGCGCCATGGACCTGGTCGACATCGAACTCGGCCCGAAGCCCGAACACGAAATCCGCAACGCACTGGAAAAGGAAATCACCACTGAGCGCTGGACCCGCATCGATGGCGAGATTCAACGCGCCGCCGACGAAACCGGCTTCATCGATCTGCGCCATGAGCGGCAGAGCGCTTCAGATCCCGAACTGCGCCGCCTCATGGTCGGCCGCCTCCAGCATCTCGAGAAGATGGACCTCGCGTTCGAGAGTGAGCCCGGCCAGTGGACGGTCGGACTTGGAGCCGAACGCACGCTGCGCGATCTCGCTATCCGCGGCGACATCATCAAGACCATGCACCGCGCCTTCGCCGGGCGCGACCAGGATCGCGGCTTTTCCGATTTCGTGATCGACGGCGACGCAGTCGAAGCTCCGATCATCGGTCGTCTGGTCGATCGCGGGCTGCATGACGAGCTGCGCGGTGAAGCCTATGCCGTCATCGATGGCGTCGACGGGCGCGCGCATCATGTCCGCTTTCGCAACATCGACGCCCTTGAACGCGCTCCGGCCAATGGCGGCATCGTCGAGGTTCGCCGCTTCGGTGGCCCCGAGGATGAACGTCCGACCCTCATGCTCGCGACGCGCTCCGATCTCGATCTTCAGGCGCAGGTCACGGCGCCCGGCGCGACCTGGCTCGATCATCGCCTTGTCGAGCGCGAGGCGATGCCACTCGCACAATCAGGCTTCGGGCAGGAGGTACGCGACGCCATCCATGCGCGGGCCGATCATCTCGCCGATCAGGGACTGGCGCGCCGCGACGGCCAGCGCATCGTCATGCAGCGCGATCTTCTCACGACGCTGCGTCGGCGCGAACTCGATGCCGTCGGCGAGAAGCTCGCGACCGAGACCGGCTTGCCGCATGTGAAGATACAGGCCGGCGAGTACGTCGCCGGCACCGTGCGCCAGCGCCTAACGCTCTCCTCTGGCCGCTTCGCTATGATCGACGACGGGCTCGGCTTCCAGCTCGTCCCCTGGTCCCGCGACCTCGAACGCAAGCTCGGTCAACACGTCGCCGGTGTCGCCAAGGACGGGGGCGGCATCGAATGGGCGATCGGCCGGAAGCGCGATCTCGGCATCTGACAATCGTAGAAAGGATCCCGCCATGTCCGCGACCAAAATCCTCTGGGAGCAGATTCTCGTCGTCACCCTCATCGTGCTCGCCACCACCTGGGGCGCCACGCAATATGTCGCCTGGCAGCTCGGATTTCAGGCGCAGCTCGGAACACCCTGGTTCAAACTCGGCGGCGTATCCGTCTACTATCCGCCAGCTTTTTTCTGGTGGTGGTATTTCTACGACGCTTATGCGCCGGACATCTTCACGGAAGGCGCCTTCATCGCAGCGTCCGGCGGCTTCATCGCCATCGCCGTCGCCATCGGCATGTCGGTCTGGCGCGCCCGCGAAGCGAAAAGCGCCGCGACCTACGGCTCCGCCCGCTGGGCCGAAAAGGAAGAGGTGAAGGCGGCGGGCCTGCTCAGCCCCGATGGCGTCGTGCTCGGCCGCTATGAACGCGACTATCTCCGGCATGACGGCCCCGAGCATGTTCTGTGCTTCGCGCCGACCAGATCGGGCAAGGGCGTCGGCCTGGTCGTGCCGTCCCTGCTGACGTGGCCGGGCTCGGCCATCGTCCACGACATCAAGGGAGAAAACTGGCAGCTCACGGCCGGCTTCCGCGCCCGTCATGGCCGCGTGCTGCTGTTCGACCCGACCAATCCGAAATCGTCGGCATACAATCCGCTGCTCGAGGTGCGCCGCGGCGAGTGGGAAGTCCGCGACGTCCAGAACATCGCCGACATCCTCGTCGATCCCGAAGGCTCGCTCGAAAAGCGCAACCACTGGGAAAAGACCAGCCACGCCCTGCTGGTCGGCGCCATCCTGCACGTCCTCTACGCCGAGGACGACAAGACGCTCGCCGGTGTCGCAGCCTTCCTCTCCGATCCGAAGCGGCCGATCGAGTCGACGCTCGCCGCAATGATGAAGACCAGCCATCTCGGCGAAGCCGGACCGCACCCCGTCATCGCCAGCGCCGCGCGCGAGCTGCTCAACAAATCGGACAACGAACGCTCCGGCGTGCTCAGCACCGCCATGTCGTTCCTGGGGCTCTACCGCGATCCCGTGGTGGCCGAAGTGACACGGCGCTGCGACTGGCGGATCACCGACATGGTGGGCGGCAAGCGCCCCACGACGCTTTACCTCGTGGTGCCGCCCTCGGACATCAATCGCACCAAGCCGCTGATCCGCCTGATCCTCAATCAGATCGGCCGGCGTCTCACCGAGGATCTGCAAGCCAAGGCTGGGCGGCATCGCCTGCTGCTCATGCTCGACGAATTTCCCGCGCTCGGTCGCCTCGACTTCTTCGAATCCGCGCTGGCGTTCATGGCAGGCTATGGCCTCAAGAGCTTCCTGATCGCCCAGTCGCTGAACCAGATCGAGAAGGCATACGGCCCGAACAACTCCATCCTCGACAACTGCCATGTGCGCGTTTCCTTTGCGACGAACGACGAAAGGACCGCGAAGAGGGTCAGCGACGCGCTCGGCACCGCGACCGAAATGAAAGCCATGAAAAACTACGCCGGTCATCGGCTTTCGCCCTGGCTCGGCCATTTGATGGTGTCGCGCTCGGAGACCGCGCGCCAGCTCCTGACGCCTGGGGAGATCATGCAACTCCCGCCGACCGATGAAATCGTCATGGTCGCCGGCACGCCGCCGATCCGGGCGAAGAAGGCGCGCTACTATGAGGATGCCCGCTTCAAGGAACGCATCATGTCGCCGCCCGAACTGGTCCGGCCTGCAGAAGGGCGGCCGGACGATTGGAGCAAGCTGCCGATCCCTGCACGCCCGGATATGGCTGACAGCACCGCGCCGACCATCGGCAGCAGCGACGATGAGGACGCCACCGAGTCCGAACGTCGCCATCAGCCCGAACTCAACCGCGTAGCCCCCATCGAAAAGAAGGCGCCGATCGACAACGAGTTTGAGATCGACATTCCCGATGACACGGAAGACGAGGCCGCACGCAATCAGCGCCTGACCCGCGTGATGCGCGGCGTGGCGCGCCAGGTCTCGCTCGATCCCAATGACGGCATGGAGCTCTAAGCGCCATGACCGGTCACCGGAAAAAATCGAAGTTCACCGTCTATCTGGATCCTGACGTCACGCAGGCGCTCGCCAATTTCGCTGCGCGCCGGGATCAGTCGCAATCCATGATCGCCGAAGCCGCCATCGCATCGTTCCTGTCGCCGGACGATGCCGAACGCCGCGAGGCGATCGTCGCCAAACGCCTCGATCAACTCGACCGCCGTATGGCCCGCCTAGAGCGAGACCTGGGCATCGCGGTCGAAACGCTTGCGGTGTTCATCCGCTTCTGGATCACGACCACGCCAGCCCTACCCGAGCCAGCCGCACAGGCGGCGCGCGCCAAATCGAGCGAGCGATACGAGGCGTTCATCACCGCGCTGGGCCGGCGTCTCGCCAAAGGGCCGAAGCTGCGGCAGGAGATCCCGGAGGATGTCTCTGAGTCGGAGACATGACGATCTCGCGCGTCATCTGGTGAGCATTCCGGCTCCATCAAGATCAGGGCCTCGCCGCCGTTCTCCTGTATTTGCACGCCACGCTACTACGACGACCGATACTTGTTGAATCAGCCTGATTTCGGGCTCTTTTAATCACCCCGATCCGGGGACCATCTGTTTTTGCCCCGTCAGGAAGCGGGGCAAGGATGACCAGTACCAGCCAGAAGCCGGAGGCGTGCGAGCGCGGTGCGCGCATGCTGCGCACCGCGCTCGGCTCCACCATCACCCATCTTCTCGAAGACCCGGCCGTCGTCGAGATCATGCTGAACCCGGACGGCCGTCTCTGGGTGGATCGCCTCTCCGAGGGGTTGGCCGATACGGGCGAGATGCTGTCGCCCGCCGATGGCGAACGTATCGTGCGCCTTGTCGCGCACCATGTCGGCGTCGAGGTGCATCCGCGCAGCCCGCGTGTCTCCGCCGAGCTTCCTGAGACCGGGGAGCGGTTCGAGGGCTTGTTGCCGCCCGTCGTCGCGGCGCCGGCCTTCGCCATCCGCAAGCCCGCCGTCGCGGTCTTCACGCTCGACGACTATGTGGCCGCCGGAATCATGTCCACCGACCAGGCCGCGACGCTGCGTGATGCCGTGGCGGCACGCGCCAATATCCTCGTCGCGGGCGGCACCTCCACCGGCAAGACCACGCTGACCAACGCGCTCCTCGCCGAGGTCGCCAAGACGGCGGATCGCGTTGTCATCATCGAAGACACGCGCGAACTGCAATGCGCGGCACGCAACCTCGTCGCCATGCGCACCAAGGATGGGGTTGCCACGCTCTCCGAGCTGGTCCGCTCATCGCTGCGCCTACGCCCCGATCGCATCCCCATCGGCGAGGTGCGCGGCTCCGAAGCGCTCGACCTCCTGAAAGCGTGGGGAACCGGCCATCCCGGCGGCATCGGCACGATCCACGCCGGTAGCGGCATCGGCGCGCTGCGCCGCCTCGAACAGCTCATCCAGGAAGCCGTCGTCACGGTCCCGCGCGCCCTAATCGCCGAGACCATCGATCTCGTTGCCGTCCTCTCGGGCCGCGGGTCCGCGCGCCGGCTCGCTGAACTCGCCCGCGTCGAAGGGCTCGGCCCGGACGGCGACTACCGCATCACCCCCGCAACCCCCGCCAGCACAGGAGTTCCATCATGATCCGCACCACTATGCGCGTTCGCCGCTATGCCGCGATGGCCGCAGCCTTCACCTACATCAATCTCGTCCTCGTCCCCGCCGCCCATGCTTCCGGCTCGTCCATGCCGTGGGAAGCGCCGCTCCAGAAAATCCTCGAATCCATCGAGGGGCCGGTCGCCAAGATCGTCGCCGTCATCATCATCATCGCCACCGGCCTGGCGCTGGCGTTCGGCGATACGTCGGGCGGCTTCCGCAAGCTGATCCAGATTGTGTTCGGCCTGTCGATCGCTTTCGCGGCAAGCTCGTTTTTCCTGAGCTTTTTCAGCTTCGGCGGCGGGGCGCTCGTCTGATGACGACGGGCTTCGAACAGCTCGACGCCGTTCCGGGGTTCACCGTCCCGGTCCACCGGGCACTGACCGAACACATCCTGCTCGGCGGCGCACCTCGCTCCATCGCGATCCTCAACGGGACGCTGGCCGGCGCCGTGGGCCTTGGCCTGCGCCTCTGGCTCGTCGGCCTGCTGATCTGGGCCGTTGGGCATTTCGCTGCGGTGTGGGCCGCCAAGCGCGACCCGCTCTTCGTCGAGGTCGGCCGCCGGCACCTGCGCATCCCCGCTCATCTGTCCGTCTGAGGAGGCGCGTCGCCATGATGAACCTTGCCGAATATCGCCGTACCGCCGCCCGCCTCGCTGACTATCTGCCCTGGGTCGCGCTCGTGGCCGAGGGGGTCGTCGTCAACAAGGACGGCTCCTTCCAGCGCACCGCGCGCTTCCGCGGTCCCGATCTGGATTCCGCCGTGGCGGCCGAGCTGGTCGCCGTCGCCGGCCGGCTCAACAACGCCTTCCGCCGCCTCGGGTCGGGTTGGGCGATCTTCGTCGAGGCTCAACGGCAGGAGGCGTCCACCTATCCGTCCAGCCAATTTCCCGACGCCGCCGCTGCGCTCCTCGATGCCGAGCGCAAGGCCGATTTCGAGGAAGCCGGCGCGCATTACGTCTCCAGCTATTTCCTCACCATCACCTATCTGCCGCCGGCCGAGGACGCCGCGCGCACCGAAGCCTGGCTCTATGAGGGCCGCGAGCACAGCAGAGTCGCCCCGAAAGAAATTCTCGGCGCATTCGTCGATCGGACCGATCGCGTGCTGGCGTTGCTCGACGGCTTCATGCCCGAATGCGCCTGGCTCGATAGCAGCGAGACGCTGACCTACCTCCACTCGACGGTTTCGACAAAGCGGCACCGCGTCCGCGTGCCGGAGACACCGATCTATCTCGACGCGCTATTGGCGGACCAGCCGCTCACCGGCGGCCTGGAGCCTCGCCTCGGCGGGGCGCACCTGCGCATCCTCACGATCGTCGGCTTCCCGACCGCGACGACGCCCGGCATTCTCGACGATCTCAATCGCCTGGCCTTTCCCTATCGCTGGTCGACACGCGCGATCCTTCTCGACAAGACCGCCGCGACGAGGCTCCTCACCAAAATCCGCCGCCAGTGGTTCGCCAAGCGCAAATCCATCGCTGCGATCCTCAAGGAGGTGATGACCAACGAACAATCGGTGCTGGTGGACACCGATGCGTCCAACAAGGCGCTCGATGCCGACATGGCCTTGCAGGAACTCGGTGCCGACATGGCAGGCATGGCCTATGTCACGGCGACCGTCACCGTATGGGATGCCGATCCGCGCATCGCCGACGAGAAGGTGCGGCTGGTCGAAAAGATCATTCAGGGCC
>JAHCKB010000189.1 GCA_026125985.1 Bradyrhizobium sp. | reverse complement strand
GAGGAGTGTGTCTCCACGGAAAGAGACCCCTCATCCGGCGCGCATCTGTCGATGCGCGCCACCTTCTCCCACAAGGGGAGAAGGGAAAATGCGCCGGCCCGCAACCTTGACCTTCCCCCTGCAATCCGCTGTCCTCTCCCGGCATAAAATCTTCCGGGAAGAAGCCGCATGTCCTCCATCCTCGCCATCGATCAGGGCACGACCTCCTCGCGCGCCATCGTGTTCCGCCCCGACATCTCCATTGCCGCGGTGGCGCAGCAGGAATTTCCGCAACATTTCCCGGCGTCCGGCTGGGTCGAGCACGAGCCGGAGGACATCTGGTCTTCGACGGTGGCGACCTGCCGGGAGGCGTTGGAGAAGGCCGGCCTGAAGGCCAGGGACATCGCCGCCATCGGGATCACCAACCAGCGCGAGACCACGGTCGTGTGGGACCGCGCCACCGGCAAGGCGATCCACCGCGCCATCGTCTGGCAGGACCGCCGCACCGCCGATGTCTGCGCGAAGCTCAAGGGCGAGGGCCATGAGCCCGTGATCGCGCAGAAAACCGGCCTGATCATCGATCCCTATTTTTCCGGCACCAAGGTCGCCTGGATGCTCGACCACGTTCCCGGCGCGCGCGAACGCGCCGAGCGCGGCGAGCTCCTGTTCGGCACCGTCGACTGCTACCTGATGTGGCGGCTGACCGGCGGCAAGTCGCACGTCACGGACGCCACCAACGCCTCGCGCACGCTGCTGTTCAACATCCATACCGGCCAGTGGGACGACGAACTCCTGAAAATCATCCGCGTGCCGCGCTCGATGCTCCCCGAGGTGAAGGATTCCTCCGCGCAATTCGGCGAGACCGTGCCGGACCTGTTCGGCGGCGCCATCGCGATCTCGGGCGTCGCCGGCGACCAGCAGGCCGCCACCATCGGCCAGGCCTGCTTCGAGCCCGGCATGATCAAGTCCACCTATGGCACCGGCTGCTTCGCGCTGCTCAACACCGGCACCACGCCCGTTGTCTCGAAGAACAAGCTGCTCACCACCATCGCCTATCAGCTTGGCGGCAAACGCACCTACGCGCTGGAAGGCTCGATCTTCGTCGCAGGTTCTGCCGTGCAATGGCTGCGCGATGGCCTCGGCATCATCAAAGAGGCCGCCGAGACCGGGCCGCTCGCCGACAGGTCCGATCCCACCCAGAGCGTCTATCTGGTGCCGTCCTTTGTCGGCATGGGCGCGCCCTACTGGAATCCGAACGTGCGCGGCGCGCTGTTCGGCCTCACCCGCAACACCGGCCCCGCCGAGCTTGCGCATGCCGCGCTGGAAAGCGTCTGCTACCAGACCTACGACCTGTGGGCCGCGATGCGCGCCGACTGGCCGGAGGCCGTCGCGGCCAAGACGGTGCTGCGCGTCGATGGCGGCATGACCGCATCCGACTGGACCATGCAACGCCTCGCCGATCTCCTGGATGCGCCGGTCGACCGCCCCTCGATCCTGGAAACCACCGCGTTAGGGGCCGCCTATCTCGCCGGACTTCACGCGGGCGTCTATCCCGAGCCCAAGAAATTCGCCGACAACTGGCGCCTCGAACGCCGCTTCAAGCCCGCCATGAGCGCAGCCACGCGCGAGCGGAAACTGAAGGGCTGGGCCAGCGCGGTGAGAGGCGTGCTCGCGAGCGATGAGGGGGAGGGGTGATATTGGCTGGCGCGTAGCGGCCACATTTGCCTTCTGCTTCGATGGTGCAATTGCTCGGCAGAAAAAATGACGGACTTTGATCCATTAAGCTATTCAAACATTTTGTTCATGGACAGTATGGTTGCGCTTGAGGGTAAGCCGCTGCCAGATCAGCCTTGGCACGAAATCGACCAAGTGGGCCCAATACTTGTCCTCGTTGTACCGCAGGTGCTTGCAGAAATCGATAAGCGAAAGCGCGATGGTAGGCTCGGAAGGCGTGCGCGGGAATTCAATCGACTAATTGGTCCGGCTGCTGAATCCGGTATGCCTCGAAGAATATGTGACGGCCCTCCAATCGTTGATCTTGCGGTCGCGATTTGTGCCAAGATCGATTGGAGCGCTTTCGACGATCTCGATCCGGATGAAGCGGATGCCAAGGTAGTAGCGCAAATACTGCACGTGCGTGGTATCGAACCCGAACGTAAGTTGCTTTTTAGCCAGGACATCAATCCCATAGCGATGGCTTCGCGGCATAAGCTAAAATGCAAGAAGATGCCGGAGCATTGGCTAGTTGAGCCGGAGCCGAGCCCGAACGACAAGGAACTATCACGCCTCAGGAGCCGAGTTAAGGAGTTAGAGGCTACGGAG
This sequence comes from Bradyrhizobium sp., assembly GCA_026125985.1. Taxonomy (GTDB): domain Bacteria; phylum Pseudomonadota; class Alphaproteobacteria; order Rhizobiales; family Xanthobacteraceae; genus Bradyrhizobium. The sequence goes on along the minus strand of JAHCKB010000189.1, from coordinate 6,792 downwards.
CCTCAGCTGAGTGCCGTTCTAGAGTTCGGCATCAATGCCGATCTTACTCTGCATTCAATTCGACCTTTACCAGAGGATATACAGCAAGAATTGGCATCGAAGATACAGACCGATAATCCTAGAATTGAGCAGCGGCGTACATTGTTCGATAGTTCGCTGGATTACGATTATAGTTACAACGATCGATATCGAAAATACTGCGAAGTAGTCATTCCAACGTACGTTCAAACGCTGCACAGGCGGTTTGAGACGCACTACAACCAGATACCCTTCGTGCTACAATTGGAAAATTCCGGTTACATTCAGGCTGACAATCTGGTCGCGACATTGAAAGCGATTGGCGGGACGCTGAACGATCGCTTTGTAGTATTCCCACTTTTTGGACCATCAGCACCTCAACCTGAGAATTCCTATCTTGGGTCGTTTGTTGGCAATATGAATCAGCATATCGTCTCCCCAGTAGGGCGGCATGAAATGCGGTTCGCCGTCGGACCCGATCGGGGCCCTTTAGTTGAGATACATTGTGCAGACTTTAGGCATGGCCGTGTTTGGAGGTTTGACGGGATTGCCTTGATTGACCCGAGGGCTGGAAGTCCATTCAGAATCGAAGTGACGCTGACTGCGTCCAACCTTCGCGGAAGAATCTCGCGTGAGTTTGACCTCGCCTATAATGCTAAAGACGTCTCTTTGGAAGAATTGGTAGACTTGGATAAGCGCGAGTATCATGTTGAGATTCCAATGCACATGCAGTTCGACAAAGCTCTTGATGCTCGTGACCGAAATTGGCTTCAGCTCGTTGAGGACGAGGCAGTAGATGACGACGAAGATGAAGAAGAAGCTTCATAAGCGGCCAAGCAACCTTCATCGATGAGCAGCGGGAGCGGTGATGATCCTCCCCGACGGCTATTCCGACGTTCCCGCCGGCAAGATCGCCGCCGTTGTCACGCATCTGGAAATGACCGAGCGTCCGGCACTGCCGCCGACACCATCGGGTCCGTGGACACTGCGCCACGTCGAAAAGCCCGATCTCGCCTGGTATCGCGACCTCTATCGTCGCGTCGGCGAGGAGTGGCTGTGGTTCTCGCGCCTGCGCATGTCCGACGATGATCTCGCGGCGCGACTGCATCATTCAGAGGTCGAGACCCATGCGCTTGATGCCGACGGGTGCGACGAAGGCCTGCTCGAGCTTGACTTCCGCGAGCCCGCGACCTGCGAGATCGGCATGTTCGGCGTCACGCCGAACCTGTTCGGCAGCGGCGCCGGGCGTTTCCTGATGCATCGCGCGCTGGAGCTTTCATGGGCGCGGCCGATCCGGCGGCTCTGGCTGCACACCTGCAGCTTCGATTCTCCTGCCGCGCTGCCGTTCTACCAGCGCGCCGGTTTCCGCCCGTTCCGGCGCCAGGTCGAGGTGGAAAATGACCCGCGCCTCGACGGCACAGCGCCGCGCGATGTGGCGAGGCATGTGCCTGTCATCGAGTAGGTGGTTGCCACAAAGAAGGTCATCACCGGGCTTGTCCCGGTGATCCACGCCTTTAATCTGTCCTTTGGACGCAAAGACGTGGATGGCCGGGACAAGCCCGGCCATGACGATCATGCGAAGAGGCAATCGCATCCATGTTCCTCATCGGCCAATACGACTCCCCCTTTGTCCGCCGCGTTGCGCTTGCGATGCGGTTCTATGGAATTGCCTTCGAGCACAAGCCGTGGTCGACCTTCGGCGATGCCGACAAGATCGCGTCGTATAATCCGCTGCGCCGCGTGCCGACGCTGGTGCTCGGCAATGGCGAGGCGCTGATCGAGAGCACGGCGATCCTGGACTATCTCGACGAGACCGTGGGGCCGGAGCAGGCGATGCTGCCCGCGCGCGGCGAGGCGCGGCGCAAGCAGCTCCGGCTCTGTGCGCTGGCGACCGGGCTGGGCGACAAGGCGGTCAGCCTTGTCTATGAGCGGGTGCTGCGCAAGGAGCAGCTCAAGCTCTGGGTCGAGCGCTGCGAGGCGCAGATCGGCGGCGTGCTGGCGGTGCTGGAAAGGGAGCGGGCGGCGGCCAAGACGCCGTATCTGTTCGGCGAGCGCATCGGGCATGCCGACATTGCGGTCGCCTGCGTGCTGCGTTTCACCGGCGAGGCGCATGCCGGGCTGTTCGACGCCGCGCGCTATCCGGCGCTAGCCGCGCACGCCGCGCATTGCGAGGCGCTACCGCCGTTCCGGGAGATCGTGCAGCCGCTGGCGCCGCCGAGCGGGGACTGACGGCGCGCAGCGGCGTTTTTCGGCCAGCCGCTCAGGCGTAGATGCGCGCGACGCCGTAGAGCACGGTGCCGAGCAGAAGCGCTGATGCGATCAGCGTCAGCGCGGCAAGCTGGAGGCGGGTCATGGGTTCACCCCCTGCGCCATGACGGACCTCGGGGCCCAGAATTTCTGCAGCAGCAGCACGGCGGCAAGCAGGGCAACGCCGATCGCGTCGGTCATCGGATTGGGGTCGATCAGCAGCAGGGCCGCAATCAGGAACAGCGCCCGCTCGAACCACGTCGCGACGCGCAGGAAGTAGCCTTCGAGCCCCGCCGCGAGCGCGATGACGCCGACCGTGCCTGTCAGCGCCGAGCCGAGGATCGTATGCCACGGGCCTTCGAACAGCAGCGCCGGGTTGTAGACGAAGAAGAACGGCACAATGAAGCCGGCGGCGGCGAACTTCATCGCCTGCACGCCGGAGCCCCATAACCCGGCGCCGCCGATCGATGCGGCGGCGTAAACCGCCAGCGCCACCGGCGGCGTCACCGCCGACAGGCAGGAGAAGTAGAAGGCGAACATGTGCGCGCCCATCGGCTCGACCCCGAGCTTCATGATCGCGGGCACCAGCAGCGCCGCCTGCATGATGTAGGCCGGCGTGGTCGGCATGCCCATGCCGAGCACGATGCCGGCGACCATGGTGATGAGCAGCGCGGGCAGCAGCGAGCCGTAGGTGAATTCGATGAGAAAGGCGGTGAAGCGCAGCGCCAGCCCGGTCTGCAGCACGATGCCGATCACGATGCCTGCGGACGCGCACGCCATGGCGACCGGCACGGTGTGTACGGCGCCGTCGCGCAGCCCCTCGATGCAGGCCCGCCAGCCGAGCCCCGTGGCCGGACGCAGCCACGAGATCGCGATCAGCGCGCCGGTGGCGATGATCGCGCCATAGGTCGGCGTGAATCCCAGCAGCAGCAGCCCGAGCAGCACGATCACGGGAAGGAAAAGATGCCCCTGCCGCAGGATGATGTGCCCGAGGATCGGCAGTTCCTCGCGCGGCAGGCCCTTCAGGCCGGAGCGGACGGCGTTGAAGTGGATCGCTGCGAACAGCGCGCCGTAATAGAACAGCGCGGGGATCGCCGCGGCGATCATCACCTTGGTGTAACTGACGCCCTGAAACTCGGCCATTACGAAGGCGGCCGCGCCCATGATCGGCGGCATGATCTGCCCGCCGGTGGAGGCGACCGCCTCGATGGCGGCTGCGGCTTCCGGCTTGAAGCCGGTCTTCTTCATCATCGGGATGGTGAGCCAGCCGTCGACCATGACGTTGGCGACGGCGGAGCCGGAAATCGTGCCGAACAGGCTTGAGGAGACGACCGAGACCTTGCCGGGCCCGCCGCGCGCGCCGCCTGCGATGGCGTTGGCGAAATTCATGAAGAACTCGCCTGCGCCGGATCGCTCCAGGAAGGAGCCGAAGATGATGAAGAGAATGACGTAGGTCGCCGCGACCGTCATCGGCACGCCGAAGATGCCCTCGGTCGTGAAATAGGTCTGGTCGACCATGATCTCGAGCGTGAGCCCCTTGTGATAGGTCCAGCCGTAGAGCCAGGGCCCGGCAAATCCGTAAGCCATGAACGCGACGGCGACGATCGGCAGCGCCAGGCCGATCGTGCGCCGCGTCGCTTCCAGCACCAATAGCGTGGCGACGATTCCCACCGCCATGTCCGTCCGGCTGAGCGAATCGGCGGTGGGAAATCGGTTCACGATGTAGTCGTAGTTCACGAACATGTAGCCGATGCAGGCGAGCGAAAGGCCTGCAAGGGCAAGATCCACCCATGGGATGCGATCGGGCGTCACGCCCTTTCGCATCGGCCACAGCAGGAACGACAGCACGAGGCTGAAGGCAAGCGTGATGTAGAGCAGGGCCTGCTGGTCGGGGGCGTAGACCGTCAGCCGCGCGTAGATGTGATACACCGACATCGCGACGGCGAGCACGCCGACGACGAGCCCAGCATAGCCTGCGAGCTTGCGCATGACGGCTGCTCTACTTCTTGAGCAGTCCGGCTTCCTTGTAATACTTCTCCGCGCCCGGATGCATCGGCATGTCGAAGTTCTGCGCCATGTCCGCGCCGGTCACGCCCTTCATGACGCTGGCGACGTTGCCGAATTCGCTCCTGCCTTCGACGATGGCCTTGGTGACCTTGTAGATCACGTCGGCCGGCGTCTTGGAGGAGGCGATCAGCACCGTCGGCGACTGGAAGGTCTTGACCGCCGCGGTGATGCCCTGGTCCTTGTAGACCCCGGCCGGAACGGTATAGGGCACGAAGCCGGGATTGATCTTGCGCAGGGCGGCAATCTCGTCGTCGGTAGCTTCGATCATGCGGACCGGAACCGCCGAACCGAGATCGAGGACGAAGGACGCCGGCACCGCCGTGAACCAGCCGACCGCCATCGCCTGGCGGTTCTTCACCGCTTCCGCATTTGATGACACCGGCCCGTAGCTCTTGGCGCCGAGATCGTTCAGCGACATGCCGTTGACCTTGAGCACGTACTCCCAGCCGGCCGCCAGGCTGGTATTGCCGCGCGAAGGCAGCGCCACCGGCTGGCCCTTGAGGTCCTTGATGCTCTTGATGTCGCTGCTGGCGGGCACCACGAGCTGCCAGACGTTGGGATAGAAGTTGGCGACGAACAGGCCCTTGTCGGTCTGCTTGCCGGCGAACTGGCCCTGGCCTCGCTGGGCGTCGGACATCACCGTTGTCATCGACCAGCCGAGATCGGCCTTGTCGTTGCGGATCTTCTCCATGTTGACCAGCGCCGCGCCCGGCTCGACCTGCACGTTCAGCTCGGGATATTTCTTGTTGACCACCTGCGAAGCTGCCGCCGCCATCGGAGTCCAGCTACCGCCCGTCGGGCCGGCGCTGAAGATGACATCGGTCTTCTGTTGGGCCTGGGCGGTTGCTGCGACGGCGACGGTCATTGTCGCGGCGGCGGCCAGGCGCAGAACGCCTCGTGAAACACGAATATCGACGTGCATCGTCAATCCCCTCATTGCGTTGACTCTCCCTCTTGCGCGGCTGGTTCGTGCTCTTGTTTTGCCGATCGTCCCGAGCGTCTTCATGCGCTCCTGCGATCATCCGGCACCTTGCCGCGACGCAAACGCTATATGGCCGCGGCGGCGGCTGTCAACGAAACGGGCTCGAGACGGTTTTTCATGCAGCGCACCAAGGGCGGTGCGTGCGCTGCTGACATGGGCAAGAAATGCTGACCCAAACGTACGTTATCGTACGGCATCGCCCGATGCTGCAGGCGCGAAGCGGCGAAGCTTCCGCTTCCGTCATTCGAAATAGCTTTTGCTGTACAGCCAGGGTGGCGATGACGTGCGCGGAGGATCTGTGCGGAGAGTCACGCCGGATCGAGTGTGTCCGTAGTACACTTATCAACTACGAGCCGGTTCGCTCGTCATTTGCGGAGGCAATGCCATGAAACTCTCCCATAAACTGGCCGGGCTGACGGCCGCAGCAGCGCTGTGCAGCGCGATGATCTTCTCAGTCGCCCCCGCACACGCCCAGACCTACGATCCGAAATATCCGGTCTGCCTGCAGGTCTATCAGAGCATGGTCGATTTCTATTTCGACTGCAGCTACACGTCGATGCCGCAGTGCCAGATGACGGCGTCGGGCCGCTCCGCCCAATGCGTCATCAATCCCTATTATGCAGGGCCGAAGGGCAAGCGCAGCAAGAAGCGTCCTCAGTAGGCGCGGCCAGCCGGCTGCTTCATCGTGAGGCAGCTTCCTGGCGGAAATACACGTCGACCTTCATGCCGACCGCAAGCGGACCGGGCTCGCTCAGCGCGATCCGCACTTCGACGACGTCCACATCCGTCATATTGCGCTGGCCGAGCGCGCTGTAGCGTCCGGCCTCGACCAGCGGCGCGATGAACGAGACGGTGCCGGCGATCTCGCGGCCGCGCAGCGCTGCCGGACGCACCACAACGGACTGACCGGCCCTGATCTTCTCCAAATCGCGCTCGTCGAGCTCTGCACGGATGCGCAGCGCAGAGATATCGCCAAGCTGGATCAGCGGCGTCGTCGCCGCAGGAGAGACGGCTTCTCCGGGGCGGGCGTTGACCTGCAGGATGCTGCCGTCGATCGGCGCGCGGATCGTCAGCTTGTCCAGCGCCGCGCGGGCCGCCGCCAGTTCGCTGCGGGCGACGTTGAGCTGGCCTTCGGCCACCGTCGGCAGCGGCGCATCGGGGGCAATCCGTCGCAACTCCTCGGTCTGCTCCGCCAGGTACTCTTGCGCGCGCTTCAGGCCTGCGCGCGCCGCCGCAACGCCCTTGTCCGATCCGCGGCCGGCGCGCAGGTCGGCGACGGCCTTGTCGACCAGTGAACGAACCTGGAATACCGCCGACTCCGCATCGGCCACCGCATCCTCGGCCTTGCGCTGCGCGGCAGCCTTGGAAGAAACGGATTCCTTGTTGCGGATGCGTTTTCGCATCGCGACCTGGGCCGTCACGGAGGCAAGGTGCGCGCGCGCTTCCTGATCACTCAGCAGCAGCAGGGGCTGGACGTC
>JAHCKB010000188.1 GCA_026125985.1 Bradyrhizobium sp. | reverse complement strand
ACCGTCGCGGTGATCGGCAGCAATCACAAGATGGTGCTGTTCCCGCTGGATCAGGTGCCGGAGATGGCGCGCGGCCGCGGCGTGCGCCTGCAGAAATATTCCGGCGGCAGGCTGTCGGACGTTGCCGTGTTCGAGGCCAAGGCGGGATTAACCTGGAAGGATTCCGCCGGCCGCGAGCAGAGCATGACCCTGAAGGAGCTCTCCGACTGGCGCGGCAACCGCGCCGACGCGGGCCGCCTTGCGCATGGCCTGCCGAAGTCGAACAAGTTCAATCGCGGCGTGGAGTAGGACGGACTGGTCGCCAAGTCAGAAGTGGTAGTTGACCCGAAACTTCACCTGCTGGCGCTCGAACTGGGTGAGGTTGAGCGATCCGCCTCCCGCTGCCGTTTGGCCGTAGATCTGCCAGTTCCAGGCGCCGGACATGGTCCAGGTCGGCGATAGCTGAACATACATCGTCGGCCCTGCAAACAGCGCCTCGCCCGCGTAACGGTCGAACCCGAGACCGTCATAGACCCGGAAGTAACGGACCTCGGCGCCAAGGAACAGCTCGCCATGCACACGGCCGGCGATCGCTGCGGCAATGCCGGCCTTGGAATCGTGCTGCCACAGACCGGTGTCGTGAACATGGGTGGCGCCGGCGTCATAGAGCAGGTTGACGGCGCCATACCAATGTCCGGCGACCAGCTCGCGATCCGCTACCAGTGTCAGCACGCCGCCATAGCTTCGCACCGCTTCGCCGGAGACGTCGTCGATGCGGCCCCAGCGCGGCGTCGCAATCACGGTAAGGCCGAACGGCGCCCGCGCGCGTTCGACCAGTACGTAGCGCGCCTCGAACGACACGCCCTGCATCCCGCCGCTGCCGCGGTCGGGAAGGCCGGGCACGCCGGAAATGCCGTGATAGGAAAACGTGGCACGGCCGCCCAGGCGCAGGCGATCCGTGAAGACGTATTTCACCTCCAGGGCTTCGGACAGCGCGCCATATTGCCCGGCCGCCTTGCCCTGCCGGACAATGGTCTCGGCCTCCAGCTCACCTTCTCCCTTCTTGCCGATGTCGGCGCCCTCGCTGAAGCCGAACAGGTGTTCGGTATCGACCTCGGACGCGCATGCGGGGGCCGCAAGCAGTCCGGCCGCGATGACGGCCGGCACGACCGTCCACGCTGGTCCCGGTGCGTAAGAAGTCGGGCGTCGCAATTTTTGCATCGGGCGCGAGGGTACTTGCGGCTGAATTTCGCGATTGGAAACGCCACCATAGACAAGATGCCGGCTGGCTGTCATGGCCGATCGGGAGAGTCTGGAACGATTCAATTGTCCTGTGGGCGCCGCTTGTCCCTTGGGTAGTTCCAGCCTAATTTGCGCTGACGGGGACGAGGCAGGCTCCCCTTCAGACGGCCTTCCGTCCAAGCTCTGCGCGCCACTCGCCGGGTGGAGGAAAGCGCATGGACGCAGGCATGAATTCCCGATCGAACGCCACCACCGGCTCCTCGCTGATCGCGCTGCTCTATGCGGCCCGCGCGCTCCGCGGCTTCGGCGACGGCTTTGCCATCATCATTCTGCCCGCCTACATGACCGCGCTCGGCTTCGATGCGGTCGCGGTCGGCATTGTCGCTACCGCTTCGCTGCTCGGCACCGCGCTGCTCACGCTTGTGATCGGCTGGATCGCTCCGCGCTTCGACCTGCGCGCGCTTCTTCTGTTCGGCGCGGGCCTGATGATCGCGACGGGGCTTGCATTTCCCAATGTCGAGCATTTCACGCTGATCGCGCTGGTCGCCTTCGTCGGCACCATCAATCCCTCCGGCGGCGATCTCGGCGTTGCCGTGCCGCTGGAGCACGCCGTGCTGGCGCGCACCGCTTCCGACGAGCGGCGGACGCAGGTGTTCGCGCGCTACAGCCTGATCGGCGCGCTGTGCGCGGCCGCGGGTTCGCTCGCGGCCTCGCTGCCGGAGTTCTGGGTTGGATCCGGTGGCACCGAACTCGGCGCGTTCAGGCTGATGTTCTACGCCTATGCCGCGCTCGGCCTGATCTGCGCGGCGCTCTACCAGCGAGCTCCGCAGGCGCACGCCGAGGAAAAGGCGCATGCGCCGCTCGGCCCGTCGCGCGGCACGGTCTACAAGCTGGCGGCGCTGTTCTCCGTCGATGCCTTTGCCGGCGGTTTCGTGGCGCAGTCGCTGCTGGTGCTCTGGCTGTTCCAGCGCTTCGACCTCTCGCTGTCGGCAGCCGGCGTGTTCTTCTTCTGGGCCTCGACGCTGTCGGCCTTTTCATATCCGGTCGCCGCATGGATCGCGCGGCGGATCGGGCTCGTCAACACCATGGTGTTCACGCACATCCCATCCAGCATCTTTCTGATCCTCGCGGCCTTTGCTCCCAATCTCTACGTTGCGCTGGCGCTGCTCCTGCTGCGGTCGGCGTTGTCGCAGATGGACGTGCCGACCCGCACTTCCTATGTGATGGCCGTCGTGACGCCGGCCGAGCGTCCGGCAGCGGCCAGCGTCACCGCGGTTCCGCGCAGCCTGGCCTCCAGCATCAGCCCGGCGATATCAGGCGTGATGCTGACGACGAGCTTTGCCGGCCTGCCGCTGGTGGTGTGCGGCGTGCTGAAGATCGCCTACGACGTCGCGCTGCTGCTCTCGTTCCGCCACATCAAGCCGCCGGAGGAGCAGGGGTAGAGACGGTCCGCCCCGCGCACGGTCTGTGGTTCAGCGGCCGAGTAGGTCAGCGCGATAGCTGTGATAGTATTCGCCTCTCCAGACGCTATATGAGGCTTGATTGCCGCGGCCTGCCTGTCGCGGCGCGGAGACCGGCCCATGCATTCCCACTCCCTCGACCAGTGGACCCACGACCACGTCTTCCTCGGGTCAAAACACAGTCGCAACGAGCGGCGCACCTGGCTCGTCGTGGTCCTCACCGCGCTCATGATGGTCGGCGAGATCGTCGCTGGCATCCTGTCCGGCTCGATGGCGCTGCTCGCCGACGGCTGGCACATGGCGACTCATGCCGCAGCGCTTGGCATTGCCGCGCTGGCCTATCTCTTCGCCCGCCGCCAGGCCGGCAATGCACGCTTCACCTTCGGCACCGGCAAGTTCGGCGATCTCGCCGCCTTTGCCAGCGCCGTCATTCTCGCCATTGTCGCGATCCAGATCGCCTTCGAGAGCGTCGAGCGACTGCTGAATCCGGTCACGATCGCCTACCGCGAGGCGATTGCGGTGGCCGTGCTCGGCCTCGCCGTCAATGTCGTCAGCGCCTTTCTGCTGCGGGAGGAGCATGACGATCACCACCACGGGCACGCTCACGGTCACGACCACGCGCATGGAAATCACCACCACGACAACAATCTTCGCGCCGCCTACATCCACGTCATGACGGACGCCGCTACCTCCGTGCTGGCCATTGTCGCGCTGGTCGCGTCGGCCTGGTTGCAATGGACCTGGGCAGATCCGGTCGTCGGCCTTGTCGGCGCTGTGATGATCGCAAGCTGGGCGGTCGGGCTGCTTCGCTCCTCGGGCGGTGTGCTGCTCGATGTCAACCACTACAGCAAGATGGAGGGGCAGATCCGCCAACGCCTGGAGACGCGGGGTGATCGCGTCACCGACCTGCATCTCTGGCAGATCGGGCCCGGCCACCGCGCTGCGGTGATCTCGCTGGTCTCGGACGATCCGCTGCCGCCGTCGGATTACAAGCGCAGGCTCAGCGGTTTGCACGGCCTTAGCCATGTGACGGTCGAGGTCGAACTCTGTCCGCATGAGCGGGGGGAGAAATGCTAAGTTAGACTTTCAACCACAAACCAGGCCTCATCCTGAGGAACCAAGAAGCGGCGTCTCGAAGGATGGGCCGCGGGCTTCATGGTTCGAGAGGGCGCTTTCGCGCCTCCTCAGCATGGAGGAGGTGCGGATGCAATTTCCTTGGAGAACTGCGTGACCGTCACGATCTATCACAATCCCGCCTGCGGCACTTCGCGCAACACGCTGGCCATGATCCGGCAAAGCGGCGAGGAGCCGGAGGTGATCGAATATCTGAAGACGCCGCCGAGCCGCGCCCGTCTGGTCGAACTCATCAAGGCCATGGGAGTCCCGGTTCGTGCGCTGTTGCGCGAGAAGGGCACGCCTTACGCGGAGCTGGGCCTTGCCGATCCCAAATGGAAAGACGACCAGTTGATCGACTTCATGCTGGCCCACCCGATCCTGATCAACCGGCCGATCGTGGTCACCGCCAAAGGCGTGCGGCTGTGCCGGCCGTCCGAACTGGTGCTCGACCTGCTCGACAAGCCGGTAACGTCCTTCGTCAAGGAGGACGGTGAGGTCGTGGTGAGTGAAAAGTCCTAGATAGGCTTGCCACGCCTTTCGATGCGTTTCTGGCACCAACGACAGGAACAAGCACTCACCCTTTTGGGATCGCCAACGGTCCGGTGTCGCGTGGCGCCGCAGACGCATCCGCCTTCGTGGATTCGGTAGAGGGTCGCCTTGGACGGGCTGCTCCTCTCATCGGACGCTCTGAGCCGGTGATCGGCAACGGAAGAGACATGCAGCACCTCACGCTGATAATCAGTCACCCCGATCATCATCGCCGGTCGATAGCGGCGCAACCGTCGCGCGCGTTACGTTGCCGCCACAGACAAGTGCTGGGCTTCCTTCTGTCTCGGGTTCGAGTTGGCGCGTGGTTCCAGAGGGCGCTCACGCACCGCCGCGCCGTGAGGCCGCTTGTCTTACCCCGAAACGGCAGTGCAGATCTGCTGACAACTGCCGCCAAGCAGATCGGTCATGTGCGAAGGCGATCTCCTTTGTTGGTCGTCTACGGCTCCGCGCCTACGATGACGGGCAACGACGGCAGGAGCATCACTGTGATCGAATGGTCGGCGTTGCCATCGCGCTGCTCTCGAGCTTCATCGGCGGCGGCGGCGGCGATCACGCGCTATCTCGCCGGCAATACCGATCCGGTCACGCTCGCAATCCTGCGCTGGGGCATCGGATTCCTCTGCGTGCTGCCGGCTGCAATCCTGCTCCGCGCAAAATGGCCGGGTCGGCGCGGCCCCGGCCCGCGGTGGCGGCGCTGGGTTTTGCGCTTCTTCGGCGTGTTCTTCGTGCTCTACAATTGCGCTACCGCGACCGCGGCGCCTGCCTCGCTGGCGCTGGCCACGCTGCCGCTCTCGACCATGGTGGTCGGCGCGCTGCTGCGCGTGGAGGCGACCTTCCGCAAGACCGTCGGGGTCTGCATCGCCGTGCGCGGTGGCGCTGGCGTCCGGACTTGCTTCGGCGCCGCCGGGCACCTGGCGCGGCGAGCTGTCATGCGGCCCCGCCGTGCTGTGCGCGGCGTTCTACAACGTGCTGTCGGCCCTTCATCACCGTTCCCAGCGCACTCGGCTTTCTGGCGGTCGGCATGGGGGCCGTGCGGCGGGCTGATTGCTTCGGCGTGGCGTCCGGCAGTGTCGCGGTGCTTTCGCGCAGTTCAGCCAGCCGCAATGGATCGCAGGCATTTATCTCGGCGTCGGCGGCGGTGCGGCCGCCTTTATCTGGGTGCTGGCTGGAGCGGGCTTCGCGACCCGCGTCATAATACCATGACCGTCAACATCGCCGCCGCATTGCTGGCCCATCAGCTCGTCGGCGAGCCTATCACCGCCAATCTGGTGCTGGGCCTGATCGCGGTATTCGCCGGGATCTGGATTGCGACCTCCGAAAGGCCGTCTGCTCGATCGAACTAGGCGGCGGCGATCGCTTCGATCTCGATCATGAAGTCGGCGCCATAGAGCCTGGAGACCTCGACCAGCGTTACGGCAGGCGCAGCCGCCGGCGTCACGCTCGATAAGAAGCGATTCCGCGCCTCGCGGTAGCGCCCGAGATTGGTCATGTCGGTCAGGAATACGGTGAGCTTCACCAGATTGGCGGCCGTGCATCCGCGAGACTGCAGGGCAATGGAGAGATTGCGGAACACCTGTTCGGCCTGCGCGGCAAAATCGTCCTTGCCGACGACGTTGCCCTGGGCATCGAGCGCGGTCTGGCCGGAAATGAAGACGATCCGGCCGGCGTTGATTTCGACAATCTGCGAGTAACCGGGCGGCGAGCCGAGTTCGGGCGGATTGCTGCGGCTGATCGCATGTGCAGGGTCGGATGTCATTTGAGCTCCCGGCTTGGTTCTATTTGTGCGGCACCGTGGGCGCGGGCTGCGGCGCGAGACCGGTCGGGCCCTGCGGCTTCATCGTGCCGGCATAGAAGGAGAGCACGAATACCAGCATCAGCGTAGCAAGGTAGATCGCGTAGGACTGCGGCGGCGTGGTCGCCCATTTCCACCAGCTTTGTGGGTTGCTCTCGTTGTTCATGATGTCGTTCCGCGGGAGTTCGCCTGCCGATGGAAAGAAGCGAGTTGTTTCGCTCAGCTTTCGCGCGAAATTGCGCTCGTGTTGAGAAGAAACAGTGCCGCCAGCGCAGCAAGGCTGAGCGCCGAGGAAACCATCAGCACCTTGGCGCCCATCAGTTCGATCAGGAGCCCGAAGGCGAGCGGCGCCACGGCCTGCGCCATGCGCGAGGGCGCGCCGAGCAGGCCGAGGCGGTAGGCGTAGTTCTGCGAGCCGAAGATCGCTAGCGGCAGGGTGCCGCGCGATATGGTGAGGATGCCGTTGCCGGAACCGTGGAACAGCGCGAACACGCTCGCAGCCGCGCCGCCGAAAATGCCGACGATCACCGCGCCGATCGGATGGGTGATGCAGGCAAGTCGTGTCGATATCAGCGGATGGTAACGGCTGAGGAAGCCGGCTTCGAGAATGCGCGCTGCGACCTGTGCCGGACCGATCAATGCGCCGGCAGCGATGGCCTGCACGGGTGTCGCACCGGCAGCTTCGAGAATGCGCGGAAAGTGCGCCGCCATCGCGCCGGTGACCGTCCAGGCCGCGGCAAAGGCGAAGGCCAGCAAGACCATCGGCCGGTCGATCGGGATATGGGGTTTGACCGCGTTGGCGACTGCCGCCTTGGCGCCTTGCACCGCCGGCAGCATGAAGAAGTTGATCGGCAGCCCGAGCACGATATGCGCCGCCGCCCAGGCAAAGCAGGTGTTGCGCCAACCGATCTGCTCCAGCCCCAGCGCAGTCAGCGGCCAGCCGACCGTCGAGGCGAAGCCGGCAATCAGGGTAATGCCGGTGATCGAGCGCCGCGCCGCATCGCCATAGATCCGGCCGAGCGCGCCGAAGGCGGCATCGTAGAGGCCCATTCCCATGCCGATGCCGAGCAGCAGCCAGGCTGCGATCAGGACCGGGATGGAGGTGGTGAAGCCGAGCAGCGCCAGCCCCGCAGCCAGTGTCAGGTTGGAGATGCAGAGCACGGAGCGGCCGCCGACCAGATCGATCTGCCTGCCGACGCGCGGCCCGAGAATGGCCGAGATCACCAGCGAGGCGGAGAAGGCCGCAAAGATCCAGTTGGAGGAAACGCCGAGATCGCGGCCGATCGGATCGGCCAGAATGGCGGGCAAATAGTAGCTCGAAGCCCAGGCCAGTGTCTGCGTAGTGCCGAGCGCCAGGATGATCGGAAGCTGTGGCGGGGTCATTTTCTCGAAAGTCCGTATCCCGCCGGCTGCATCCGGTTCTTTTCAGGGCGCTCGCATTTGCCGCTGTCGCAGGGGCACCGTCAAGCCGGATAGGGCATGGCAGGGCCACGCGCGCAGGGACTGCGGCGCGGGGGCTTCGACATTCCCACCGTCTATGCCGGAGCCGGAAGTGTTGCGCAGGAAATCGCCGGTCGCCTCAGCAGCTCGCGGCTTCGCCGACCATCTCGGGCTGCCGCGCCAGCGCGACCGCCGGCGACAGCCAGATCACCATCGCCTGGGCTGCGAAAATCGCAGCCGCAAGATAGAGGCACATCTCCGCGCCGTAGAAGCCGCCGACGATTGCGCCGAGCGCAGAGCCGAGCGGGCGGGCGCCGTAGCTCAGGATGTTGATGGCGGAGACGCGGCCGAGCAGCGAGGGCGGCGTCACCGACTGTCGCAGCGTGGTGGTGCTGATGACCCAGAGGATCGGACCGGCACCGAGCAGGAAGAAGCTGAAGCCGGCAAGCAGCGGCGAGGGGAAGAACGTCGTCAACGCCATGATGCCGGCGGCGGCAAAGCCGGTGACGGGGCCAAGGCCGATCACGGTGCCGAAGGAAAGGCGACGCAGCACGCGCGTGGCGCACAAGGCGCCCACGACCATGCCGGCGCCATACATGGCAAGCGTGGCTCCGACGCCGCTGGCGGTCAATCCGAGTTGGCGCACGGCGTAGGGCACGAACACGGCTAGCAGCAGGAACGAGGCCGTGTTGAAGATGAACTGGGTGATGAACACGGGCCGCAGCAGTTCGTGCCGCATCACGAATCGAACGCCTTCGCCGATCTCGGTAAGCGGATGCCGGTGTGGAGCAGGCTGTCGCGCCGGCTCGCGGATGCCTGAGAGAGCTGCCACCGCAATCACGGACAGCGTCGCGGCAAAGCCGAAGGCGGGCGCGGCGCCCATCCATCCGACCAGCGCGCCGCCGATCGCAGGACCCGCTGCAAATGCGACGGTGCGCGCGAGTTCGATCCGGGCATTGGCCGCCGGCAATTGCTGCGCGGTGACCAGCGAGGGCACCAAGGCCGGTGCTGCGACGCTGTAGACCACGGTGCCGCAGACCGACGCGAAGCCGAGCAAAGCAAGCAGGGGCAGGTTGAGCGCGCCCAGCCAGATCAGGAGCAGGATTGCCGCCAGCGCCGCCGCGCGCAGCGCCTCTGCGCCCGCCATCAGGAACCGGCGTGATGTGCGGTCGGCGAGCAGGCCCGCGGGGATCGCCACGAGGACAAAGGGCAGTGTGAGTGCGGTCTGCAGCGCGCCGGTCTGGCCTTCGCCGACGCCGAGCAGCAGCACGGCAACGATGGGCGCGGCTGCCAGCGCAATCTGCTCGGCCGACTGCGCGGCAAGATTGGACCAGGCGAGGCGGTTGAAGGTCCGAGGCAGTTGAAGCGCGGGAGAGGGTGACATGGCGCAAATCCGGTCATCTGGGTTTAGGGCATCTTCGCCGTCGCGACGGCCAAACCCACCCGGTTCCCGACATGCGTTTCCGGGCCCAGATGCAGTTGCAAATGAGTTGCAATAAAGGGAAAGATCGGCCATCATGGCTGAAATGAACGCGAAGGGCCCTGATTTGCGCTCTGAAAG
>JAHCKB010000187.1 GCA_026125985.1 Bradyrhizobium sp. | reverse complement strand
CGCTATCTTGACGACGTCGACAATGGAAAGCTGATCTCACCCGCCTGCAAGCGAACCGCTTCGGATGCAGGTTGCGACCGGGATGTAATCGCCGATCACACCCGGCTGGAGGCTTTCCGCTATCTGTTGATGGTGCCGCGGCGCGAATTCACGCTGCTTGCCGAGCCCGAGCGGCAGACCGAATTGCTGGACGGCTATCTGCGCCAGCTTCCACACGAAGAGACCGTGGTCGAATTCACCGGCGTCACCAACGCCGATCTCGCCATCGCGATCATCGCCGGCTTCAATTGGCTGGTTGACTGCGCGGTGTCGGCCGGCGCCGATCCTAGGCAGTTCTACGGCGCGCTGCGCAATTTCCGCCGTACCGTCTCGTCCGCGCAGAAATGGTGGGCCGCCGACGGCGCCAGCGAGCGCTATGGCGAAATGCTGAAGAGCGGCGAGGAAGCGCCGCTGTTCCTCAATCTGGTCTGGACCGACTACGGCAGGATGGCTGAAGAGATCGCCAACGCGCACGCGGCGCGGCAGGCGAGCCCGGCTTAGCCTTTCTGCGCGTAGAGCAGAGGCACGGCGGCGTCGACCATCACTTCGACGAGGCTGGCGCCGTCGCACGAGAGCGCTCGTTCGAGCGCAGGCGCAAGTTCCGACGATCTCGTCACCCGTATCGCCTCGCAGCCGTGGCCCTGCGCCAGTTTGACGAAGTCGAGACCTGCGATGTCGATGCCGGGCACGTTGCGCACCTGCATCACCTGGCTGAACGAGCGCATCGCGCCGTAGCCGGAATTGTTGATGACGACCACGGTGAGCGGCAGCTTGCGTTGTGCCGCGGTCCACAGCGCCTGGATCGAATACATGGCCGAACCGTCGCCGATCAGACAGACGGTGCGGACATCAGCGCGGCCGAGCGCCATGCCGACCGATGCGGGCAGGCTCCAGCCGAGCCCGCCGCTCGCCATGGTGTAGAAGCTGTCCTGGCCGCGCATCGGCATGAATTTCTGCATCGCCGGGCGGTGCGAGGGCGCTTCTTCCACCAGCACGGCATTGTCGGGCATCGCGTTCGACAGCGTGTGCAGCAGATATTCCACTGGAATGGGGTCGGCGGCCGCAGGCGCAGGCGGCAGCAGGCGGGCGGCCGGCATGACGCGTTTGGCAGCCGGCAACATTTCCAGCAGCATCGTCAGCGCCGGCTTCATGGTTGCGACGACGCTGGTGCCGCGCGGAGTGACGGCAGCCGCGGTCGGATCGTCCGTGATCTGGAAGATCGAGGTAGCGCCGTCGAAGATCGAAGCGTGGCCCTCGACATGGAAGGTGAAGGCCGGTGCGCCGATCACGACGACGAGATCGTGAAGCGCGAGGGCATCCGAGAGTTGGCCGGGCGAGGCATGCAGGAAACCTGCGAACTGCGGATGCCGCTCCGGGAAGGAGCAGCGTGCCGAGAACGGGCTGACCCAGACCGAGGCCCGTGTCTTCTCCGCCACTTCGACCATCAGGTCGACGGCTAGCGCGCGGTCGACACCGGGACCGACGACCAGTGCCGGGCGTTTGCTCTCGGCAATGGCTGCTGCCAGCGCTTTCATTGACGATGGATCGGGACCGAGCTCGCGACTGACCTGCCGCGCCTCGAGCGGCGAGGTCGCGTGCGTCCAGTCGTCGATCGGCACAGACACGAAGGTCGGCCCGCAAGGCGGCTGCATCGCCGTGTAATAGGCGCGTGCGATGGCCGCGGGCACGTCCTCGGGCCGCGCCGGCTCGACGCTGTATTTCACGTAAGGACGGGGAAATTCGGCAGCGCGCTCGGCATAGAGAAAGGCCTGCAGCGGCAGGATCGATCGCGCCTGCTGGCCTGCGGTGATGACGAGCGGCGTCTGGTTGCGATGGGCGGTGTAGATATTGCCGAGCGCGTTGCCGACGCCGGCAGCCGAATGCAGGTTGACGAAGCCGGCATTGCGCGTTGCCTGGGCGTAGCCGTCGGCCATTCCTACGCAGGAGGCTTCCTGCAGGCCGAGCACATAGTCGATGTCATCGGGCCAGTCGGCAAGGAACGGCAGCTCGGTCGAGCCGGGATTGCCGAATACCTTTTTGATGCCGAACGCGCGCAGCAGGCCGAAGGCGGCGTCGCGGACTGTGATGGACTTGCCGGCGGGCTTGGCTGGCTTGCGGGAAGGCATGATCTTTTGGCCCTGTCTCCCGTCATTGCGAGGAGTAAAGCGACGAAGCAATCCATCTCTCCCTACGGGGATGGGTGGATTGCTTCGCTTCGCTCGCAATGACGGTCTTTACTACCACGTCGCCACGCCCTTCATGGTCGGCTGTCCCTCGGCGTTCGCGGTCCACATCTCCATGCCGCCGGAGCCGTTGTCGTTGGCGTTGATCGAGAACTCGCTGCCTTCGAACAGCGGCTGCACGCCGCGATACACGAACTTCTTCGGCGGTTGGCCGCCGTGCAGCTTCGCCGCGAATTCGATGATGAACGAGGCCTGCAGCGGCCCGTGGAACACGAGGCCCGGATAGCCCTCGACCTTGGTCACGTAGTCGCGGTCGTAATGGATGCGATGACCGTTGAAGGTCAGCGCCGAGTAACGAAACAGCAGCACAGGATCGGAAACGTGGCTCTCGCGATGCTTGGCAGGCGGCGGCGGGGGCGGGGCCTTCGGCGCCACCTGCGGACCCGTGGTGGCCTCGCGATAGACGATGTCGTGACGCTCGCGGATGGCGACGCCGCGCGGCGTGGTGATCTCGTGATGGACCGCCACGAAGCACAGCGTGCCGGTGGAGCCGCTCTTCAGCGTCACGTCCGAGATGCGCGAGGCGCGCTTGACCTCGTCGCCGACGCACACGGGCTCGATGAATTCCAGCTCGCCGCCGGCCCACATCCGGCGCGGCAGCGGCACCGGCGGCAGGAAGCCGCCGCGGGTCGGGTGGCCGTCCTGGCTCAATTGCGACATCGGATAAACCGGCGGCGCCAGGCACCAATGCGCGGTGAAGGGCGCGGCGTCGCCCCGCTTCGGCTCGCCGATTTCCTGGAACAGGGTCGCGCGCAGGCCTTTCACCAGTTGCGCGGTGACGATGTCGGTCGCTTCCTCGGTGCGGCCGATCCATTGCCGCAGGTGATCGATATCGGGCTTTTCGCCCGCGGCGGCGGGAGCGTTCATGACGACTTCCTGATCGGTTGGACTTTCGGCAGTTCGCGGTGATCGCCGACGGCGGGCACCGCGCCATATTTGCGCGTCTCGCCGAGCACGATCATGGCAGGCGCCGGATAGGTTACCTTGCCGTTCGGCGTGTCCACCTCGATGCGGCGCAGATGCGGATGTTTGGACAGATCGTCCATGCTGTTCACTTCGGCAAAGGCGATGTCGGCGTCCGCCAGCTTCTTCAGGAGTTCGTCGCGGGTCAGCTTGGCAAAACTGTCCGCCACCGTCTTGTCTGTGAGCGAACGGTTCTTCACGCGCTCGACATTGTTTGCCAGACGTGGATCGGACGGCAGGTCCGGTTGCCCAAGCACGCCGGCGCACAGCGTCTTCCACTCGCGCTCGTTCTGGATCGAGATCAGGATGTCCTTGCCGTCCTTGGACTGGAATACGCCGTAGGGCGCCACCGAGGGATGGGCGAGGCCCATGCGCTGCGGCGGCTTGCCGTTTTCGGCGTTGAGCAGCGGCACGGTGCACCAGTCCGCCATCACGTCGAACATGGAGATGCGGATGTCGACGCCCTTGCCGGTGCGGCCGCGTCCGATCAGCGCTTCCAGGATCGAGGCATGGGCGGTGGCGCCGGTTGCAACGTCGACGATCGACATGCCGACCCGCGAGGCGCCCTCCGGTCCGCCGGTGATCGAGGCAAGCCCGCTCTCGGCCTGGATCAGGAGATCATAGGCCTTGCGGTGCGCATAGGGGCCGCTGTCGCCATAGCCGGTGATGGTGCAGGTGATCAGCGAGGGATAATCCCGGCGCAGCCGCTCCACGGAGAAGCCGAGCTTGTCCATCGAGCCGGGCTTGAGGTTCTGCAGCAGCACGTCGGCGCTGGCGATCAGGTCCTCCAGCGCCTGCCGGCCTTCCTTGGTGGCGAGATCGATGACGACCGAATCCTTGCCGCGGTTGAGCCAGACGAAATAGCTGCTCTGGCCCCTGGCGGCGGCGTCATAGCCGCGGGCGAAATCGCCCTCCGGCCGTTCCAGCTTGATGACGCGCGCGCCGGCATCGGCCAGCCGCGACGAGCAGAACGGCGCGGCCACGGCCTGTTCCACCGCAATGACGACGATTCCTTCCAGTGGCAGCATGATCGCCTCTCAATAGGAGCGGGGCATGCCGAGCACATGCTCGGCGATGAACGACAGCACCAGATTGGTCGAGATCGGCGCCACCTGGTAGAGCCGCGTCTCGCGGAACTTGCGCTCGACGTCGTATTCCTCGGCGAAGCCGAAGCCGCCATGGGTCTGGATCGCGGCATTGGCCGCTTCCCAGGACGCGTCCGCCGCCAGCATCTTGGCCATGTTGGCCTCCGCGCCGCAATCGAGGCCGGCCTCGTATTTGCGGGTGGCCTCCTTCACCATCAGCTCGGCCGCGCGCATCGAGGCGTAGGCCTTGGCGATCGGGAACTGGATGCCCTGGTTCTGGCCGATCGGCCGGCCGAACACCGCGCGCTCCTTGGCGTAGTTCGAGGCTTTTTCGATGAACCATTTGGCGTCGCCGATGCATTCCGAGGCGATGAGGATGCGTTCGGCATTCATGCCGGACAGGATGTAGCGGAAACCCTTGCCTTCCTCGCCGACCAGATTTTCCGCCGGCACCTTCATGTCGGTGAAGAACACTTCCGTGGTGGAGTGGTTCATCATGGTGCGGATCGGGCGGATGCTGAGACCGGCCTTGCGCGCCTCGCGCATGTCGACGAGGAACACCGAGAGGCCCTCGGTGCGCTTCTTGGCCTGCTCCTTCGGCGTGGTGCGCGCCAGCAGCACCATCAGGTCGGAATATTCGGCGCGGCTGGTCCAGATCTTCTGGCCGTTGACGACGTAGCCGTCATTGCCTTCCTTGCGCGCCACCGTCTTCAGCGAGGAGGTGTCCGTGCCGCTGGTCGGCTCGGTGACGCCGAACGCCTGCAGGCGCAGCTTGCCGCTGGCGATCTGCGGCAGCCATTTCGCCTTC
Source organism: Bradyrhizobium sp. (assembly GCA_026125985.1). Classification (GTDB taxonomy): domain Bacteria; phylum Pseudomonadota; class Alphaproteobacteria; order Rhizobiales; family Xanthobacteraceae; genus Bradyrhizobium. The sequence continues at coordinate 4,045 of JAHCKB010000187.1, read as the reverse complement.
TGCTCGTCGTTGCCGTGCCGCAGCACCGTGCCCATGGTGTACATCTGGGCGTGGCAGGCCCCTGCGTTGCAGCCGGCGCGATGGATTTCCTCCAGGATCGCGGTGGCGGCCGACAGCTTCAGCCCGGCGCCGCCGTACTCTTCGGGGATCAGCACCGAGAGATAGCCGGCTTCCGTCAGCGCGTTGACGAAGTCGGTGGGGTAAGCCATCGCGCGGTCGAGCTTGCGCCAGTATTCGCCGGGAAACTGGGCGCAGAGCTTGGCGACGGCGTCGCGGATGTCGGAGTAGTCGTGGTCGTGATCGGGCTGGGTCATCGGCTCGGCTGGTGGGTGGCTTTTCGGTCAGGTGAGGCTCTGTCTTGGGAGATCGTCCCGGCCTTTGCAACGGCTAACCTGCTTCCGGCCTGCATAGCTTGGAGACCGGCTATGAGTTTCTCCGCCGTCCGCCCGGGACCGGACCTCTCAGCGGAAGCCGGCCGGCAGGTCCATCGCGCGCATGGTGGCGGTGGCGAAGGCGCAGATGCGCTCGGCGCCGGCCTTTTGCGAGGCCACCTCGACCTTGACGACGCCGATGCTGGAGCCTGCCTGGATGGTCTCGGCCCGCGCGACGATTTCCTCGCCGTCGGCGGGGCTAAGAAAGTTGATCTTGATCTCCACCGTCACCGCAATCTTGCCCTCGGGCAGCGACGTCGTGGCGCAGGCGCCCGCCGCATGGTCGGCCAGCGCCGTGATGACGCCGCCGTGGAAATGCCCGAAGAACTGGGTCAGGTCCGGTCGCTTCGCGAGCGCCATCGTCACCTTGCCGGGCTCGGCCGACACGACGCGCATGCCGGACGACTTCGGAAACCCGGGCAGCTCCATGATGCCGGCGAGCTGCTTGATGCGGTCGGCCCCGGTCATGCAGCCGGCATCCTCTAGCCCGGTATGCGTACGGGCAACTGCTCGATGCCGCGGACGAAGGAGGAGTAGACCCGCTTCGGCTCGCCGACGACCTCGATCTTCTCGAACCGCTTCAGGATCTCCTGCCAGACGATGCGCAGTTGCAGCTCGGCGAGCCGCATGCCGACGCAGCGGTGGATGCCGAAGCCGAACGACAGATGGGTGCGCGGCCGCGGCCGGTCGATGATGAACTCGTTGGGGTTCTCGATCACTTCATCGTCGCGGTTGCCCGAGACGTACCACATCACGACGCGGTCGCCCTTTTTGATCTTCTTGCCGCCGAGCTCGGTATCTTCAAGCGCGGTGCGCCGCATGTGGGCGAGCGGCGTCTGCCATCGGATGACCTCCGGTATCATCGATTCGATGAGATCGGGGTTCTCGCGCAGCTTTTTGTACTGGTCGGGGTTCTCGTTCAGCGCCAGCACCGAACCGCTCATGGTGTTGCGGGTGGTGTCGTTGCCGCCGACGATGAGCAGGATGATGTTGCCCATCAGGTTGTCGGGATCCATGTTCCGCGTCGCCGGGCTGTGCGCCATCATCGACAGCAGGTCGTTCCGCGGCGGCGCGTTGACACGCTCGTTCCACAGCTTCGACATGTAGGCATAGCACTCGTCCATCTCGCGCCGGCGCTCCTCCGGGGAGGAGACGACGCCGCTCTTGGGCAGCGCGGTGGAGACGTCCGACCAGCGCGTCAGCTTGCGCCGCTCCTCGAACGGGAAATCGAACAGCGTCGCCAGCATCTGAGTCGTCAATTCGATCGAGACCCGGTCGACCCAGTTGAAGGTCTCGTTGCGCGGCAGGCCGTCCAGCACCTTGATGGTGCGCTGGCGGATCAGCTTGGCCAGCTCGTCCAGATGCGTCGGCGTGAACATCGGCGTCACGGTCTTGCGCTGCGCCGAATGCCTGGGCTGGTCCATTGCGATGAAGCTCGGCCAGTCATAGCCGATCGGGGCGTCGCGGATGTTGATGCCGCCCTGCGCCGCGTCCGACGAGAAGACGTGGTGGCTGGTATCGACAGTCATGATGTCGTTGTATTTGGTCACCGACCAGTACGGCTCGATCGGCGAATTGGTGCAGTAGTGCACCGGTTCTTCCTTGCGCAGCCGCTCGAACCAGGGCCACAGCGTATCGTTTTGGAACAGCCGCGGTGCGCCGGGATGAAAATCCTTCAGCGGGGTCGAGTAGGCCTCCTCGCGGGCGCGGGCCAGGCGTTCGGCCTTGTCGGAGGGGACGGCGGTATGAACGTTCATGGTGTTCGTTCCCGGATGCTGCTCTGTTCGGTTGATATCTTGCGCGCAACAACGCAAGGCGTCTTGGGCTGATCCGCTATGCGGCAATCCGTACCGGCAGGGTTTCGTAGCCCTTGACGAAGCTGGAATTGACCCGCTTCGGCTCCTCGACCAGCTCGATCCTGTCGAAGCGCTTGAAGATCTCTTCCCAGATGATCTTGAGCTGCAGCTCGGCGAGCCGCATGCCGACGCAGCGGTGGATGCCGAAGCCGAAGGAGATATGGGTGCGCGGCCGGGCGCGATCGATGATGAAGTCGTAGGGACGTTCGATCACCTCCTCGTCGCGGTTGCCCGAGACGTACCACATCACGACCTTGTCGCCCTTGCGTATCTTCTTGCCGCCGAGCTCGATGTCCTGAAGCGCGGTGCGGCGCATATGCGCGAGCGGCGTCTGCCAGCGGATCACCTCCGGCACGAAGCTGTCGAGCAGCGCCGGATTCTCGCGCAGCTTCCTGTACTGGTCGGGATTCTTGTTCAGGGCATAGACGCTGCCCGACATGGTGTTGCGGGTGGTGTCGTTGCCGCCGACGATCAGCAGGATAAGGTTGCCGAGGAAGTTCTTCGGGTCCATGTTCCGCGTGGCCTCGTTGTGGGCCATCAGCGACAGCAGGTCGTTCTTCGGCGGAGCGTTGATGCGCTCGTTCCACAGCCTGGCGAAATAGTTTGCGCACTCCATCAGCTCGGCCTGCCGCTCGTCTTCGGTCGCGACCAGTCCGCCGACGCCGGGCAGGGTAGTGGCGATATCCGACCAGCGCGTCAGCTTGCGACGGTCCTCCCAGGGAAAGTCGAACAGCACCGCCAGCATCTGCGTGGTCAGCTCGATCGAGACGGTGTCGACGAAGTCGAACACCTCGCCCTTCGGCAGGTTGTCGAGGCAGCTTGCCGAGCGCTTGCGGATGTTGACGGCGAGTTCGTCGAGATTGGCGGGCGTGAAGATCGGCGCCACGGTCTTGCGCTGCCCGGAATGGCGCGGCTGGTCCATGGCGATGAAGCTTTCACGGCGCACCTCCGGCGGGGCGTCGCGGATGGTGATGCCGCCGAGAGACGCGGCGGACGAGAACACGCCGTGATTGGTATCGACCGCCATGATGTCGTTGTACTTGGTCACCGACCAGTACGGGCCGAACATCGAATCCTTGCAGTAGTGCACCGGGTCTTCCTGGCGCAGCCGGTCGAAATAGGGCCAGTGCGTATCGGTCCGGAACAGTTCGGGATTGCCCGGATCGAAATCCGCAAGCGGCATCGACCAGGCCTTTTCGCGCGCCTCGCGCAGATGAGCGTCGCCGGATTGTTCGATGGTTCCGTGCATGCGGCTTCTCCCGAGCGTGGTCTTCGGCGGTGCATGGCCGGCGAAGCAATGTTTTACCCTATTACACCCCGCGCCGCGGGCTTCGGCAAGGGCGGAGTTCTCCGGAAGGCTACCCCGAAACGATACGGCACCGTATCATTTTCCCGTGACAACCGTCCCCTCGCGGGCTAAAGGCTTGTGCAACAAGGCAACTCTGCCGGAGGGACCTCGGATGATCGCCAACGCGCAAAAAATGTTCAATTTCGACCTCGGTGAGACGGCGGACGCGATCCGCGAAACCGTGCATGATTTCTCCTCCAACGAGATCGCTCCGCGCGCCGCCGAGATCGACCGCAGCAACGAGTTTCCCCGCGACCTCTGGCCGAAGATCGGCGCGCTCGGCCTGCACGGCATCACGGTAGAGGAGGAATATGGCGGGGCGGGGCTCGGCTATCTCGAGCATTGCCTTGCGGTCGAGGAGATGTCGCGTGCTTCCGCCGCAGTCGGCCTGTCCTATGGCGCCCATTCCA
>JAHCKB010000186.1 GCA_026125985.1 Bradyrhizobium sp. | reverse complement strand
GAGCAGAACCCGGCCGGCGCCACCTGGGGCTTCGGCGTGGTGTTCTCCGACCAGGCGCTGGAATTCCTGCGCGCCGACGACCCCGAGACGGTCGACGCCATCGACCCGCACATGGAGAGCTGGCGCAACATCACGCTCAATTTGCGCGGCGAAAGCGTCGAGATCGACGGCGTCGGCTTTTCCTCCATCGGCCGGCTGGAGCTGTTGCAACTGCTGCAGGCCCGCGTGCGCAGCGTGGGCGTCGCCGTGCGCTACGAGACCCAGATCGACTCTATCGACGGCCTTGCCGGCTACGACCTGATCGTCGCCGCCGACGGACTGAATTCGATCGTGCGCCGCTCGTTCGAACGGGAGTTCGGCACCTCCGTCTCTTATTCGACGAACAAGTTCGCCTGGTACGGCACCACCAAATCCTTCGCGACGCTGTCGCAGACCTTCGTGACCGCCGACCGCGGCACCTTCAACGCCCATCACTACCGCTACTCGCCCACGATGAGCACCTTCCTCGTCGAATGCGACGCGGCCACATGGCAGGCCTACGGTTTCGAACACAGCAGCATCGAGGAATCGCAGGCCGTCTGCGAGAAAGTCTTCGCCGATACGCTCGATGGCCACCGGCTGATCTCGAACAGGTCGGTGTGGCGCAACTTCCCCTGGGTCTGGAACGAGCGCTGGTCCTTCCGCAACATGGTGCTGATCGGCGATGCCCTGCACACCGCCCATTTCTCCATCGGCTCCGGAACGCGGCTTGCCATCGAGGACGCGATCGCGCTGACCAAGGCGCTGGAGGCGGAAGCGGACATTGCCACAGCGCTCGCCCGCTACGAGCGCGAACGCAAGCCGATCGTGCAGAAGCTGGTCACGGCGGCGCGCACCAGCGCCGACTGGTATGAGCATTTTCCCGAACACATGAAACTCGACCTGATGGATTTCACCTACAGCTACATCACCCGCTCGGGCCGCATCGACGATGCACGGCTGCGGGCGATGTCGCCGCAATTCATGGCCCGCTACGAGGCATCGAGGAGATCGGCATGACGCAGGCGATTCCGGATCCGGTTCCGCCCGACGGCGCAGGCGCCCGCGAGATCGGCTTCTCGATCCCGGAGCAGTACAATGCCAGCCGCATCCTGTTCGACAATCTCCCCCGAGGCAATGGCGCGCGGCTGGCGCTGACGGGCCCGGCAGGGACGCGCAGCTATGCCGAACTCTGCAAAGAAGCCGCGCAATGGGGCAACGCCTTCCTCTCGCTCGGGCTGACGCGCGGCGACCGCATCCTGCTGTTCCTCGACGATACGCCTGCCTATCCGGCGGCCTTCTTCGGGGCGGTACGGGCCGGCTTCGTGCCGCTCTTGATCAATACGCTGACGCCGCCGGATCTGCTGCAGTTCTACCTCTCCGATGCCGGTGCCAAAGTCGCCGTCGCCGACGCCGCGTTCAGCACGTGCTTCAATGAGGAAGCCTGCCGGGAAACGCCGCTCACCACGCTGGTAGTGGTCAACGGCGAGGCGGGCGAACATGCGGTGCCCACGGCGCTTCCGGCCAATCCATGGCTGAAGGCATTTCCGGGCGAGCTTGCGGAGGCCGATACCACCCGCAACGACATGGCGTTCTGGATGTACTCTTCCGGCTCGACCGGACGGCCCAAGGGCATCGTGCATCTGCAGCACGACATGGCCTATTCCGAGCTCGCCTTCGCCCGCAACGTGCTGAAGCTGAGGCCGGACGACATCTGCTTCTCGGTGCCGAAAATCTTCTTCGCCTATGGCTTCGGCAATTCCATCACCTTTCCTTTCTCGGTCGGCGCTGCAACCCTGCTGCTGCCGGGCCAGCCGAAGCCGGACACGATCTTTGCCGCGATCGAACGTTTCCGCCCCAGCGTCTTTTTCGGCCTGCCGACGCTCTACACCTTGCTGACCAAGGCGGAGAACGCGGCTGCAACCGACTTCTCCTCGCTGCGCATGGCGCTCTCCGCCGCCGAAATCCTCTCCGGCGAGGTCTTCAATGGCTGGAAGTCACTGACGGGTCTGGAGATCGTCGAAGGGCTCGGCTCCACGGAAGTGCTGCACATCTATCTCAGCAACCGCGTCGAGAAGAAGAAGCCCGGCGCCGCCGGCCTGCGCGTGCCCGGCTACGAGATCGTGCTGCGCGACAAGGACGGCCGTGAGGTCGCCGATGGTGAGGAAGGCATTTTGTGGGTGCGCGGCGATTCCAATACGCCGCTGTACTGGAACCGGCCCGACAAGACCGCGGAAACCATCCGCGAGGGAGGCTGGATCTATACTGGCGACCGCTTCGTGCGCGACGCCGACGGTTTCCACTTCTTCCGCGGCCGCGCCGACGATCTGATGAAGATATCCGGACAGTGGGTCTATCAGCTCGAGGTCGAGCTTTGCCTGGCCGATCACCCCGATGTGCGCGAGTGCGCCGTGTTCGCCGTCGAACTGCCCGACCGCCGCATGACGCTCAAAGCCATCGTCGTGATGAACGCGCGCGCCGCCGACGAAGCCGCAGCCACACGCAAATTGCAGGACTACGTCAAGGCGAAGCTGCTGCCCTACAAATATCCGCGCGAGGTTACGTTCATCGACGAATTGCCGAAGACGGGCACCGGCAAGATCGACCGACAGGCGCTGCTTCGCATGTGACGGAGTGCGCCAGGGCGCGTACTCATGAATCGGCCCTGCCGAGGCGTTGCCGGGGGTGTTGGCTTTCAAACCCGGATATTGCCGGACGATCGAGGCATGTCCGATTCGGAGCGAGGTGAACATGCCCGGCTTAAGAGGAGAAATCTTGCTTCCCCACGGGAAAGCAGACATCACTAGGTGACCGAAATACTCCTACCAATCGTCGTAGTACCACTCCTCCCTCGGGATTCTCGGCCGCGCTCTCGCACGCGGCGGCTTGACCTTCCGCCCGGGCTTGCGCAGCGTTGCCGTCGGCGCGGGTGGAGGCGCGGACGCCTTTGACGTGTTTTGCTCGGAAAGCTTAGCCAACGCGCGCTTTATCTCTTCCTGGCTCGCCTTGAGTTCCGCGATGTCTTTTGCACTGTCGCTGGCCAGTTGTTGCTGGGCCGCCTTGAGCTGCTCGATGCTCCGCTCGACGTTCGCCAGATCGTCCGCCATCTTTCGCAGCAACTCCGCCTGCGACTGATCGGGAATGGCTGCGGTAGTTGCCGGAACCGCATCCTGCGGGGCGGCTTGAGCGACCGACATTGCTTGCGGCGGCGCCGGCTCCGCCGCGGCCGCTTGAACATCCGGCGAGGCGGGCTGCACTGGCAACACCGCACTTTCCTCAACAGATGGAGTTGAAGCGGGTTGCGGCGACCAAAGGGCGCCGGCCAGTTTCGCGCCCCAGCCCTGGGACCATTGCAAAATCAGGGCGCCGGCAATGATGCACGCCGCAAGCGGCAGGCCGATCCGGCCCCGGAACGTCGGCTTTACAGGCGCTGATTGCCCGCCACTTCCGACCGATGGTGGGCGCGCGGCAGATGACTCGCGCGCCGCATCGCGTTCCATTTTTTCGACCTGCGCGCTCAGACGCGCGAGCTGTTCGTCCGCGCCCCTGACCAGTTCGTGGGCGCGCTCCAGTCTTTCTTCCGCGGGTGCGCCCCGACCAGCGTCGGGCTCAGCTGATTTTGGAGTGGACGCGGAACTCATCTCTGTTCCCCTTTCCGTCCAAGGTCATCCGAAGGTGGCGGCAGACAAGCAACCCTGCAGTCTTCGCCAAAGAATGGCCACATGATGGAAGGGTCTGGACTCAGAGGGTCATTAATACCGAAATCCGTCGAAGCCACTTCAGCGTCGATCCAACGACGCGGTGACTTTCCCGCCATTCGACTCCCCTGCGCAGCGCGAACCTCCGCGTTCGCAATTGTCGTATCCGCCAGGGACGTGCCGCTTCAGACAAACGGACGCACACCAGCGTGACTTTGGGCAGCGGACGGTTCAGCCGCAGTTCCCGATCGACCTGATCGGCGGGCTCGAGCGACTGCAGCATGCACAATGCCCGCCGCAGGACCGCCGGGGGGCGCGATGGCACCGCGGTTCGTCTGTCAGCCTCCGGGGCTGTCCTTCATGATGTAGCCCATCAGATCATCCACATTGTGCTCCAGATCGCGGATGATGTTCTTGACGACGTCTCCGATCGAGATCACACCAACGACCTTGCCCGCATCCAGCACTGGCAGATGGCGAAAGCCGCGCCTGGCCATCATTGCCATACAGCCTTCCAGCGGATCGTCCGGTTTGACCGTCACCGGCTTGCCCGTCATCACCTCGCTCACCGGCGTCTGCTTCGCATCGAGCCCGGGCAGCAGCACTTTGATGGCGCAGTCACCCTGGGTCACGATACCGACCAGCACGTCGTCGTCGATGACCAGAACCGACCGGACCCGGTTGTCCCGCATCCGGTGCAGAGCTTCGACGATCATGTCGCCGGAACGAACATGGATCAGGGGGCCACTCTTCTGGGCCAGAGCGCTTTTTACTGTGCTCATCGATCGCGTCTCCCCTTCCTGATGGCCCGCATTGAAAGTTAGTCGAAATAACCTGCCTTGTCAGCACCGCGCCGATGTCGCCAGCAAAGCCTGCCACTGATCCCGAAAGCGCCATTTTCGCCGCCTCGATGGCATGGCCCCGCAGCACCGTCACCACTTCCAGTTCGAACCCGCTGCCCTTCCGTTTCGACGGATGTGCCAAGTCAATTTTCTTCATCGAGGCGACAAGATGGATTCGACCCCATGAGAGGTCCGCGAAACGGAGGCCTTTCCGGGCGTGAGCTGGAAGGCTGTCGTTCGGCGGCAGCAGGGTAAACTACCCATGAACGTTCCTGCTCGAATGCACGCCAGTTCTCGTCTGGTGCCTTTAAGGCTTTGCCTCATTCTCTTTGCCGAACCGGGGAAAGCCGATGGCTGCCAGCACCGAACTGCAAATCGACCGCCCGCATTGCCGCGCGATCTGCGACGAAATCGGCTGGCGTCTGCGGATCATGCTTGATCGCGAAACCACGCCGCTGCCGCCCCGCTTGCAGGCGTTGTTGCTGCGGCTTGCAGCGCAGGAGCTTGCCGGATCGCCCTCGATCGCGCCATCCACCGACGACACGATACGGCAGGACCGGGCCGAAGACGGAACGGGGCCGATCCTGGCAGCCTGAGTGCGGAAGTGAGCACCGGTCGGCGAGCCGCGATTCCGAATTCATGTGTTACGGAACAGGTCGGCCGATGGCCGGCCAATGAGCGCTCGCCCTAACCCGACCTGCCGAGATGCTCGAGCGCGTCTTCTGCGCGCAGCGGCACGCGTGAGGCCTCGTTGTTCAGATCGACCAGTTGCGTGAGCAGCCCCAGCAGCACCTTGCGGTCGGCGGGCTTGAGCGGCTGCAGCATCCGCGCTTGTGCTTTTGCGACCGACGGCATGATGTCGCGCAGGGCCGCAGCGCCCGACCTGGTCAAATAGAGCAGCTTGACCCGCTTGTCTTCGCCCGACGGCTTGCGGTCGATCAGCTTCTTGGCCTCCAGCCGCTCGATCACGCTACCGAGCGTCGAGCGGTCGAAAGCGATCACCGCAGACAGCCGCGTCGCATCGATGCCGGGATGGGTATGGATCGCAACCAGCGCGGCGTATTGCACCGGCGTAAGATCGAACGCCGCGCATTCCTCCATGAACAGCGCAACCGCGATCTGCTGCATGCGGCGGAACAGATATCCGGGCGCGGCATAAACCGCGTCCATGGTGATCGGAGCCTGCTTACTCGGCATCGGGCTGCCTGTCCGGAGCGGCGTCGGCAAATGCCGGCATGGCCCTGGCGGCGGCTTCAGCCGCAAGGAGGCGCGGGAAAGCGGAAACGTCGACGCCGAAACGCCGCGCATTGGCAAGCTGCGGCACCAGGCAGACATCGGCAATGGTCGGCACCTCGCCGAAGCAGAACGGTCCGGGCTCGTTTGCGATCAGCTTCTCGCAGGCCGCAAGTCCCTCTCGATTGGCCCAGGCGGCCCATTCCGTCACCTGCTCTTCCGGCAAGCCGAGCTGGCGCAGCCGTGCAAGCACCTTCAGGTTCTGCACCGGGTGGATGTCGCAGGCGATCGCCAGTGCGAAGGCGCGCGCTTTCGCCCGCTCCAGCGCATCCATGGGAAGCAGCGGCGGCGCGGGATGCGTCTCGTCCAGCCATTCGACGATGGCGAGCGACTGCGTGAGCACGGCGCCGCTGTCGTCCTCGAGCGTCGGCACCAGCCCCTGCGGGTTGAGCGCGAGATAGCGGGGCGCTGACTGCTCGCCCTTGCGCAGGTGATGCGGCAGGTGCTCGGCGGAGAGGCCCTTGAGGTTCAGCGCGATCCTGACCCGATAGGCGGCGCTGCTGCGAAAATAGCCGTGCAGTTTCAAAGGAACCTCCCTCGCTTCTTGCTTGTCCGCTCACATTGACGCTGGCGGCAGTTTGTAAGTATACTGTCAATTAAACGAGCCGACAAGAACAGGCGGGAGGCAGCCATGGAAGCCGCGAAGAAGACCCCTGAACGCGAGGCGTTCTACCGGAAGATCGACGGCCAGAATCTCTCGGCATTGTGGAACGTGATGAGCGACATCATCACCCCGGAGCCGCGCAGCGCCTGCCAGCCCTGGCTGTGGAAGTTCGACGCCATCCGCGACTACATGAACGAAGCCGGCAAGCTCATCACCGCCAAGGAAGCCGAGCGGCGCGTGCTGGTGCTGGAGAACCCCGGCCTGCGCGGCCAGTCCAAGATCACGACCTCGCTGTTCGCGGGCGTGCAGATGGTGGTGCCGGGCGACATCGCGCCCGCCCATCGCCACAGCCAGTCGGCACTGCGTTTCGTGCTGGAAGGGCACGGCGCCTACACCTCGGTGGACGGCGAGCGCACGGCGATGGAGCCCGGCGACTTCATCATCACGCCGTCGATGACATGGCACGACCATTCCAACGAGACCGACGCACCGATGTTCTGGCTCGACGGGCTCGACATCCCGATCGTGCAGTTCCTCGATGCCTCCTTCGCCGAGGGCGCCGAGCAGGACCAGCAGACGATCTCGAAACCGGTCGGCGACAGCTTCGCCCGTTACGGCCACAATTTGCTACCGATCGGCGAAACCAGGAGGTCGAAGACCTCGCCGATCTTCAACTATCCCTACAGCCACACCCGCGAAGCGCTGGAACGCGCCAAGGCCCGCAATGAATGGGATGCCTGCCACGGGCTGAAGCTGAAATTCTCCAATCCCGAGACCGGCGATTACGCCATGCCGACGATCGGCACCTTCATCCAGCTGCTGCCCAAGGGCTTCCGGACCGCGCGCTATCGCTCGACCGACGCCACCGTGTTCGCCGCGGTCGAAGGCAAGGGCCGCACCCGCGTCGGCGATCAGACCTTCGAATGGGGACCGCGCGACCTGTTCGTGGTGCCGAGCTGGCACTGGGTCACGCATGAAGCCGATGAAGACTCGGTGCTCTTCAGCTTCTCGGACCGGCCGGTGCAACAGAAGCTCGACCTGTTCCGCGAAGATAGAGGGAACGCTTGAGTTTGTCGTCCCGGCGAACGCCGGGACCCATACCGCGTGATCTCTCATTAGGACGAAATGGCAGACGCCGGTTTGCGACAATGAGCAGTTGGGGTTATGGGTCCCGGCGTTCGCCGGGACGACACCGCGTATGCGGCGCCCTCACCGCCAATGCAGAAGCCTTGCTTCCAGCAGATTGATGAGCTTGCCCACCGCAAGGCCAAACACGCTCAGGATCACCACGCCCGCCAGCAGTTGATCGGTCTGCATCAGATTGCCCGCCTGCAGAACGAACGCACCGATGCCGAACTGCGCGCCGATCATCTCGGCGCTGACCACGAGCAACAGCGCAACCGAGGCTGTGATGCGGAAGCCTGCGAGGATCGACGGCAACGCGCCCGGCCAGATCACCCGCCGCACGATGGCGTGGAACGGCACATTGAAGCTCTGCGCCATGCGGATCAGGTTGCGCGGCACCGCATCGACGCCGCTATAGACCGAAATCGCGGTGGAGAAGAACACGCCGAGCGCGATGGTCGCGATCTTCGGCTCTTCGCCGATCCCCAGCCACAGGATCAGCAGCGGCAGCAAGGCGATCTTCGGAATCGGAAACAGCGCGGAGATGAAGGTGATGCCGACGTTGCGCGCCAGCGTCGACAGCCCGATCGCGAAGCCGACCAGCACGCCGGCGGCCGTGCCGATGATCCAGCCAGAGCCGATCCGCATGATCGACCAGGAGACGTGCTGCCACAGCGCGCCTGACGTGGCGAGCTTCCAGATCGCTGCCGCGATTGCAGACGGCGGCGGCAGAAACAGCGGATTGACCCAGCCGGCGCTGCCGGCGAGCTGCCACAGCGCGAGCGTGATCGCGAGCGCGATCCAGCCGCCATGGCGTCCGGCGCCCGGCACGAAACCGCCGCCGCGAAACTCGACGGGCCGTGTCTTCTCCACGGCAGCGCCTTCGGCTTCCTTTGGCGCGCGGTCAAGCATGCTGGACCTCGCGCTCGGCGTCGATCGCCTCTTTTCGGATCAGCGACCACAATTCACCCTGCAACGCCATCAACCGGCTGCGCGCCTCGACCGCGCCGCGCTCCTCGCGCGTCATCGGGATGGTCACGGTCTCATGCACCCGGCCCGGCCGGCGCGACAGCACCACGATACGATCCGCAAGTCGCACCGCTTCTTCGAGATTGTGCGTGACATAGACCGCGCTCATCGAGCCGTCGGCGAGTAGGCGGATGAAATCCTCCATCAGGAGTTCGCGCGTCTGCGAGTCCAGCGCCGACAGCGGCTCGTCCATCAAGAGGATCGCCGGCTGCACCGCGAGCGCGCGGGCAATGCCGACGCGCTGACGCATGCCGCCGGAAAGCTGCTTCGGATAAGCGTTGCGAAAATCGGTCAGGCCCGTGCGGCGCAGCGCGTCATCGACGACCGCGCGACGCTCGCTGGCATTGAGACCGGTATGTTCGAGGGGAAACGCCACGTTGGCTTCCACCGTGCACCAGGGCAGCAACGCGAAATCCTGGAACACGAAAGTCAGCGGATTGAGGCTGTCTGCCGGCTGCGCTCCGCGCAGTTCGGCCGCGCCGCGGCTCGGCTGCAGCAGCCCGCCCAGAATGGAGAGCAGGGTGCTCTTGCCGCAGCCGGAGGGACCGACGATCGCCACCACCTCGCCCGCGCGAACCGTGAACGAGACGTCGTCGAGCACGTCGAGCGCCCCGAAGCGGT
>JAHCKB010000185.1 GCA_026125985.1 Bradyrhizobium sp. | reverse complement strand
CCTTGGCGAGATTGGCGCTGTCGATCACAGGCACCTGCGCCATTGCCGGCGCAGCGCCGGCAACCGCCAGAGACAGCATGGCGAGCAAGACAATCAAGCGCATCGGAGCCTCCCTATCGACTGTTTGCAGAAATCGCGCCAAGCGCCGCAGTCACGTCAGCGACGCTCAGTGCCGCGGTCGCGCCGGCGTTGGCGCCGGTCGCCGCCGTCTGGGCTTGCGCGAGGTAAAAGATGACGTTGCCGTTGCTGTCGACATAGCGCGCACTGACGCACGATGGGTCGGGCGATGATCCGGGTGGTGTGGTCGAGCAGGCCGTGGGCGGCCGGCAGGGATTGGCGGCCGTTCCCGCGCCGATCATGCCGACGGGGCATGCCGGTCCGGTCGCGGGCTGGGTGCTGGTCACGGTCGCCCGCATCCCGAGTGCGGCCTGGCTCATGTCGCTGTTGAGAGCAAGATTAAGCGCGTTCAGCGCCGTGACCCACAGATTGGCCGAACCGATCGCGCCGTTCCAAACCAGATTGTTCTGAAGACGCGCCGCACTGTTCATGTCGATCGCGGCCATCACCGTCGGCGCGGTCCCGACCTGCTGTGCGGAGGCTTGGAATGCCGACTGCGCCGCCGTCATCGTCTGACGGCTTGCATCGAGACCGGCGACGACATCGCCGCTCAACTTGAACAGCGTCTGGCTGTTCAGCGTCGCGCCCTGGGCGCCCGGATCGGGGGTCACAGGCAAATCCGGGCCGTAGGACTGGATCGCCTGGGCGCCGGCGCCGCTCTGCGGCTGCACGGTCGGATCGGTGACGTTGGCCTTCTTCCCCGTCGTCACCGCACATTTGACGCTGCTATTGGCGTCTTGGCGCTGCGTCGTGACCGGCACGAGCTTCACGGTCGTGCCGGCTGTCTGCGAACGCTGCGTCAATTGCGCCGCATCGTTGACCGGAATATCCGCCAGCGCGGGCGGCACACTGAACAGGAGTGCTGTTGCTATGATCGCGATCTGGAGCTTCATGCCTGGCTCCTTCCCATAAAGATCGGCAGCCACACCGCCGGGTCGTCACCAACACGCGCGCGCAGCGCGTCGAGTTCGGCAACCGTCTCGGTGCGCCCGGACAAGACCTTGATCAGATCGGGCATGCTGGCGAGATTGAGCCGCGCCACCACGCTGTCGCGGCCGTGCTTGATCAGGAAGGATCGGCTTTCCGGCGCCGTGCTGCGGATCCATGCAACCTCGCGCCCCGAGAGGCGGAAGGCTTTCTGGTAACTCTCGTCATCCGCTTTTGGATTGGGGAAGAAGATGTTGGTGCTGGTCTGTTCGATCAGCGTATTCGATGCTTTGGATCGCACAATGTCCGCGGCCGACTGGGTGCCGAAGCCGACGATGCCGTTCTGCTTGCGGATCGTCTTGAGCTTGTCCCGAATGAAGAATGCAAACACGTCATCATCGAGCAGGCGCCAGCCCTCATCGAGGAAAATCATCACCGGATCGCCGGTCAGCAACTCCGCCGTCCTGTGGAAAATGTACATGAGGGCTGCAGTGCGGATCACCGGATCATCGAGCACCCGCGTCATGTCGAAACCGAACACGCTCGACAGCGAGAACTGATCCTGCTCATTGTTGAACAGCCAGCCGCGCTGGTCGGAACGCATCCAGCTTTCGAGCCGCGCCAGCAGATCACCCTCGCCGGCGCGGATCCGTCCGCGCAGCAACGTCGAGAACGCCTTCAGCGTTCGACCCGCTGGCCCGCCGATGAGGGCGGCTGCGATCGCGTTGCGGATCACCTGCTCTTCCGACGCGCTCAGATCCGAACCGTTCGCGGGGCGCAACATGAAGGCAAAGAGCTGATACAGAAACTCGCGGTTGGGCGCGTTGTCCGGCAGCGACAGAGGATTAAATCCGGTGGGTTCACCCGGCACCAGCGTCTCGTATTGTCCGCCGAGCGCTCGGATGAAGATCTCAGCGCCGCGATCCTTGTCGACAAACAACAGCTTGGGTCGCGGCTGCACGCGCTGCGTCTGCGCCGCGATGAAAGACAGGAACACCGTTTTGCCCGAGCCGGTTGGCCCGACCACCGTGAAATTGCCGATGTCGCGGACGTGATGATTATAATAGTAGGCGGTCTGCGACGTCGTCTCGAACACCGAGATAGCCGGACCCCAATGATTGCCGTTCGGCCGTCCGCTCGGATAATTGTGCAATGAGGTGAAGCCGGCGAAGTTCTTCGAGGAGATCACGCCCTTGCGCGCGATGTACTGGAAATTCCCCGGAAGCTGCGCCCAGAACGCCGGCTCGCAATTGAGGTCCTCGCGCGTCCAGATCACAGACCGATCGGTCAGCGCCGCGCCGACTGCCGTGACCGCGGCTCCCACCTCCGGCAGACTCCGGCCGAGGCACATCACCGTCATGTGGTGCTCGCCATAGATCGCCTCCGACGCGAGCAGCTCGTCGCGCGCGTCGTCGAGATGCTCGGCGACGATGGAGCCGGCCTCGTCCGACATATCGACCTGTCGCGATACCCGGTCGATCTGCTTGGCGGCCTCGGGGCGGTCGACGATGGCAAAGGTCTGCGTGGCGATGAACTCGTGGGGAACACGCAAGAGGTTGTCGAACGAGCCGGGTCCCGTCTGCGCCGGGTATTCGCGGATCGAGACCATGGCGCCGAAGCGGGTATCGTCAGGTCCGGCGCCGCGCATTTCGATCGCGTTGCGACCGAAAAAGAGCCGCTTCATCGACAGCGCATCTGCGATGTCCATGCGCGGAAGGTGCATCGGGCGCGGAATGCCGCCATTGAGCAATTGCACCAGAAACTCGAGCGGTTCGGAAAACCACACGCCCTCGCGGCGCACGACGCCGAGCTGACGCGCGCCGTAGCCGGCGAGATTCTCGCGCACTGCGGTGGCGGCATCGCGCAACTCAGTTAAGGCGGTCTGCATCGCGACCGACTCGCCGGCTTCGTCCTTGCGGCCGAGCAGCTTGGTCAGCATGACGTCGAACGTCCCGGCCTGACCCTGCAACGGACGCCGCACGATGGTCAGGTAAATGTCGTTGACGAACATGCGCCGCTGCGACAGTGCCGCGTCGTAGCGCTCGTCGAGCTCGCGGCACAACGGATTGTCGAAAGTCGAGTCGATCCGTGGCTGCACCTCGCGGCGGATGATGTGGCTGACGAGCGCGAACCGCGAATTGGCCAGCGTGCGGACGACATCGTTGCGTCCCAGCAGGCGGGCATTAACCTCGCTCATGTCGGAGGTCTCGAAGGAATACCCGTCGAGCTTCAGAACGGTCAGCACCAGGCCGTCGCGGGTCTTCATGATGTTATCGTCGACGTGGCGTGTATAGCACACGTGCGAGGCGACTGGCCGCTCGCGCCGTGAGACCGCGCCGAAGGTCAGTTCATCGAGCAGGGCACGCGCGACCATCGCCAACCCTCACGCTGAGTAGCTGTCCGCGGCCCAGAAGGCGCGCGAGCGAGGCGGGCATTTGGTGGATTTGACGAAAAGAATTTCGAAGATCCGATCGTCGCGCAGCGTCATGACGAAGCCGAACAGATGCAGCGGGATCGCCACCAGCAGCATGAAGAGATTGTGCGTGACGAGGAAGCAGACGCTCGAAACCACGCCGTTGAACATGAAGTACATGTAGGGCACCCCCATCAGCGTCGGCGCGCGCGTCAATGCCTTGACGAGCGGCGTGATGAGGGGATCCTCAAGCTCGTTCTCTGTCATTGTCCGACCGCCGACTGGAAAAACTGCACGATCTGCGCCGAGCCGAACACGAGCACGATGCCGAAGATGACGCTGCCCGCAATGCCCCAGGTCAGCCGCCCGGACCAGGCGAAAAATCCGCAAGCGATCACGGCGAGCGTTGCCAGCGCTGTGGCGATCGGCCCGGTGAGGGCCGACACCAATTGCGTCAGCGTGGATTGAACAGGTTGAAGCGTGCCGCCGGTCTGCGCGGCCGCGTCCGCGATGCTCGCCGTCAGGAGCGCTCCCGCAAGGGTCCAGCGCGGTATCGATTTTTTCATCCAATCCTCCGGTTCAGTCGACATGCATAACGAATCCGTCGCTCCAGCCCTTTTGAGGCGTTGCTTTTGGTGCGGGAGGCGAAGCGGAGGGCGGGGTTTCGGGCTCGATCAGGTCGAGACTGCTCATCCGGTTGCGCGGCTCGGCGTGAGCGCGGCCGCCCGGCGCGGGCCAGACGTAGAAGTCGTTGATCACCTTGGCGACGAAACGCACCGTCTCGGGAAACGGAGGGACACCATGGCTGTCCTCTACGGCCCCCTCGCCCGCGTTGTAGGCCGCGAGGATGAAGAGCGGATTGCGGTACTTGTCATGAAGCGCGCGCAGAAAGCGAACGCCGCCGCGGACGTTGTCTGCGGGGTCGCAGAGATCAACCTTGAAACGCCGCGCCGTCTCCGGCTTCAACTGCATCAAACCGAATGCGCCCTTGTCGGACAGCGCGACAGAATTGAAGTCACTCTCAGCCTTGGCGACTGACTGCACAAAATCCGGATAGAAATTCTCCTCCGTGGCGATACGCACGACCAGAGCGCGTGCCGCTTCCGGCGCCATCGCCTTGGCATCAAGGCAGGGAACGGTTGCGGCAAAAGCGATATCGATCCGCTCGATCGCGGCCGGAGGCGTATTCAGCGGCAGAATCCGACCCGTCGCATCGATGGCCGCCAGCCTGGGCGGCGGAGATGAATCCTGCGCGCTTGCGGTCGCGAACATGGCCAGGACGCCCAATCCGAGCGCTGCGATGCGAATAGACATGCCACCCCGCCTCCACTTTCCAATAGACAATATATTGAATGTTGATACTTTGGCAACTGGATTAAGCCAAGCGTCCCCTGCGCGCACTCCCGGAGGATGGATGAAACGCGGTGCAGTTCTGTGGATGGCCGTCGGCCTGTGTTGCGCGTCCGGCATCGGCGGGACGGCGCGCGCACAGGATGCGTCGTTCGGATGCAAGGTGCTGCTCTGCGCGGCCGCGAGCGTGCCAGGCTGGTCGGGCATCCCTTATTGCGTGCCAGTGATGCAGACGTTGTTTCGGCAGTTGGCAAAAGGCGGCGGCTGGCCGTCGTGTCCCGAGGGGAACGCCAGTGGGGTCGGTTACGAGCCTTATCAGGCCTGTCCCGCCGGGTTGACGCCCGTTCAATCAGCGCCGGACGGTGTCCTCGGTCTGTCCGCAGCGCCGAACGGCGATCTCTGTGCGGACCTGTCGAAGCCGCAACAAGTTTGTGCGGATGGCGACGGCGGTTGCAGCACCACCTATCCCACGACGGCGCGAGACCCGCGGAGCGATCCTTATTACGTCGACATCAGTTCGGCGAATGGCAGCCAGCGGTTCTACTTTTCCTTGCGGGGTTACTGACATGGCAAGAGCTGAGGTTTTCGCCGCAGTCGTGGTTCCGGTGCTGGCATTCAACGCGGCAATCGCAGACCCGGCCGCATCACGATGGTTTCCGGTCCCGGCGAATGCGCTCTATCTGACGGGCGACAGCTGGTCCGACAATGGTGTCACCTATCGCCTCTATGGCGTCCAATCCTGCCTGCGCGGAACGAACTTCACCAACGCGCACGGTCTCCAGCGCGATTGCGGCGAGGCCTCCCTTGCCATGCTGGTGGCGCTCACGCGCGACCTGCGACCGCAATGCTATGACGCTGCCGAGCAACCCAAGACCAAGACAATTTTCGTGTTTTGCGTCTCAAGCCGCACCACTGGTGCGGGCGCGGGATCCCGCATCGATCTCGGCACGGCGCTGGTCGCGACGGGCTTTGCGTTCGCGGCCCTGAAGCCGGATGGTCAGCCGGTGCACGCGCCTTATTTCGTCGCCCAGCTCGTGGCGCAACGCGCCAAGGCCGGCCTATGGGCGTTTCCCGATCTGCCCGACCCGAACGCCATTATCCTGCGTGCGCTGCGCGAGCAAGCGCCGCCAGCTTCGTCTCTTTCGACGACGTCATCCCCGCAAACCACAACACCCTGACATCCAAGCAGCTACCCAAGAGGAGGAAGTATCATGAGAACGACAAACCTGTTCATCCTGCGCGGTCGCGTCGGCCAGGCTCCGAAAGCCTTCAACAAGGCCGCCAAGATCAACGTCGCGACCGATCGGGCCTGGACCGATGGTAAAGGCGAGCGTCGCGAAGAAACCGATTGGGTGACCGTCACCATCCTCAACGAAAAGGTGGCGGAATGGGCGATCGCCAACGTCGCCAAAGGCGACGCGGTCTATGCGGAATGCCGGGTCGCGGATGGGTCTTACAAGAAGGATGGGGAAACCATCTATACGACCGACATCATCGCCAGCGTCTTCCACAAACTCGATCTCGGATCACGCGACGATGCCGCGGCCTAAACTCGTTGTGGGTGTGTTGTCAGGTCTGGCTATCTTCGGCGCCCAGACAAGCCTCGCACAAACGCCCGAGCCGCCACCCGGCATCTATTCGCCGAAGGCTGCGGTCCAGTCGCCGCCGCTGCGCGTCGAGGTGGTCGACGGCACACGCTTTCGCGATATCGAGACCCATGCGGTCTATCGGCTTTATGGAATCGAGACCTGCGCGCCCGAACAAACCGCGCGCCTTGGTCGCCAGCCCTGGCCGTGTGGAACGATGGCGACGGCTTGGCTTGTGAAGGTGACGCTCAACGTCTGGCTGGCCTGCAGAACCCTGCGCGACGAGGCCGGTGAGCATCTGGCGCGATGCGCCTCGGCCGGTCATCCCGACATCGCGGCGGACATGGTGCGCGAGGGCGTTGCCGTTGCTCGTCCGCCGTCGCCGGATGATCCCCGCATTCGCGCTTATGCGCTCGCCGAGCAGGACGCCCGCAAGGCCTATCGCGGTCTGTGGGCGAGCACCTTCCAAATGCCGTGGGACTGGCGCGCCAATCATGATCCCAAGCGGCAGGCTGCCGCGCAGGGCGAGGCCACGCCGTGATCCGTGCATCTCATATCCTGTTTGCGCCGCTGTTGATCGTTCTGGCGGGTTGCGCCGCGCCGGCGGCATCTGTCGCCGACCTGGGACCGCCGGCGCCCGAAGCGCTCTTTAGTCCCGAACGGGTCAAGCCGGGCCGCCTTGAATATGCGCCGGACCGCTCGACCTTCGCGCCGCTGCTGACCGAACGCTTCCCCTATCCCACGCAGCCGGAGGCGAACGCCGCCTATCGTCGCCTGATCGCCGCCGCGCCATCGGACCGTTCCTACGCGTCGTCGATCTGGCTGTTCGGATGCAAGCCCGGGGCCCTCGACGAGCAGACCGCGCGGGTGACGCGCTATCGCGGCCCTGTGGTGCATTGCGCGACGGATTTCCTGGATGCTTCCGGGAGACGGCTGCGCCGTGAGACCGCAAATTTCTACTATTACGGCGCCATCTGGAACATGCAGCCAGTGTACCCGCCGCGCGTCGCAGCGCCGTGGCGCAATCGCGAGCGCTCCCCCCAGGACGTCTGGTGGTGGGTCCCCGGCCGCCCCCGCTACGAATAAGGAACCCGGTTGTGCCGATCGGACAAAGACAATATATTAGATGTTATCCGCGTCCGAAGAGACGTCAGCTAAAACGGAATGGCGCGCGCGCCCTTGGCGCGGTGGTGATGATAGTCAGCCTTACCACCGGTGCTCACACGCAATCGCTGACGCTCGACCCAGGATCTTGGCGGCCGATGTCGTACGCAAACCTCCAGAATTCCTCCCCGGGGACTGCGACCTATCGGGACATTTGGAAAGACGCCATCGACATCAACAATCGCGCCTATCAGGCGCGTGGCGACCAGAGATTCAACGACGGTAACGCCCCCGCCACGGAGGCGCACTTCGTGATCTGGAGTCCTAAGAAATCCGTCGTACTCTCGATCCTTAACACGGTCACCGGCTGCACGCTCAAAGAACTGCGCGCGGCCGCCGGTGCGACCGTCAAACTTTGCCCGTTGAGGATCGCCATCTACGAGGGAATCCAGGTCCGGACTCTCGATGGCGGCTATGCCTGCTTTCTCGAACTTGCTGCGGCCGTCGCCGGCGGCAGCAGCGACGTACAGGCTGCTTCCTACGCTTCCTACGATGTCGCCACCAAGACCGTGAAAACCGGCCTCATCATCGATCACCAGCCCGTCGACGGCTGCTCACAAAACATCGCGCTGAATTCCCAATGAAACGCTGCCCGCCCGCCCAACGTGGTGCCACGCCCGCTGAGGGCGCCGTCAAGGCGACCCCTACGGGGCGCGCTGGCGCGCGGCCTGGACGGCGCTCGCAGCCGTGCCATGCTGGTTGGCGATCTCAGCATCAGGAGGATTCGATGCGATTCCGGTTCACCCTTCCGTTTCTCGCGCTGCTTGCGATGTCAGGCATCGCCGCCGCGCAGGATCAAGCTGCCGATGGCTGGCAGGCTATGAACTATTACAGTTTCCAGACCCCGTCGGCGACCGACCCGTTGCAGACGCTGGTGTGGCCCGACGTGATCCGCGAGGCCAACGCCTATGTGACGACCGAGCTCAAGCGGTCTCTCGACGGCAAGAACGCGCTTGTCACCGCGCTCGCCTCGACCTATCGCGACGGCAACCGCACCATCATCGTGAGCACGGCGCTATCGCGCGCGTGCGATAGCGGCGCCAATGATAAGGGGGCCGCGATCGAGCCGTCGACCTGCCCTGTGCGCATCGTCACGATCGAAAACGGGAAGGTGATATCCATCAAGTCGGACACCGGCTGCTACACGGACCATGCCGATCCCGATCTGCCCGCGAAGAACCGCAACGATATTTCCTACACGCGCTACGACGCGACGGCCGGCACCATCAGCTTCCGCACGTCGATCGGCGGAAGCGACGTGCCGAGCTGCGAACGGGTCTATTCGCTCAAGTAAGATTCGGGAATTAGGAGGGATTTCATGTGCATGCGGTTTGGAAGCCTTGTGCTTTTCCTGGTCCTGTGCGTGATCACTCAATGGCTGGGAAGCAGGCAGGCCGTTGCTGCACAATATTGCGAGCGCACGAATTACTCAGCCCAACAGATCACCGATGCGGTGAGGAGCTCTCCGCTGCGGGATGACCTTAAGGGAACGTCCTGCTCGCTTGGCGGCCTGGGACGCTTCGAGTCCAGCGGCAACAAAGGCAATTACAATGGCAGCTGCTGCACCGGAGTTTTTCAGCTCAACAACGCCAACGTCCAGAAATACGCTGCGACCGACCGGGCGGGCTATGGCTGCATGTCGCTGCAGGACCAGGTCGACGCCTGGGCGAAGCTCACTAACGACGGCTACGACTCACCCGCTGTCAGGCAGCTGGCCTCGA
>JAHCKB010000184.1 GCA_026125985.1 Bradyrhizobium sp. | reverse complement strand
ATACCGATGACGTTCGAACACGATCTGAAGGCGACCGTTCGCACCATTCCGGACTATCCCAAGAAGGGGATCATGTTCCGCGACATCACCACGCTGTTGGGCGAACCGCGTGCGTTCCGCCGGGCGGTCGACGAGCTGGTGCATCCCTGGGCCGGATCGAAGATCGACAAGGTTGCCGGCATCGAGGCGCGTGGTTTTATCCTAGGCGGCGCGGTGGCGCATCAGGTCTCGGCCGGCTTCGTGCCGATCCGCAAGAAGGGCAAGCTGCCGCACACCACCGTGAGCATCGCCTACTCGCTCGAATACGGCATCGACGAGATGGAGATGCATGCGGACGCCATCAAGCCGGGTGAGCGCGTCATCCTGGTCGATGACCTCATCGCCACCGGCGGTACGGCGGAGGGCGCAGTCAAGCTCTTGCGTCAGATCGGCGCCAACGTGGTTGCCGCCTGCTTCATCATCGATCTCCCCGAACTCGGCGGCGCCGACAAGCTGCGCAAGATGGACGTGCCCGTGCGCACGCTGATCGGCTTCGAGGGGCATTAATCGTCGGATACCTCGGCAGTCATTTTATTGGCGGGAATGGATCGCGACCAAGTCCCACCAGCATGTCGGGGCTCCGGTTGACAACGTTGCGATGCCACGATCTATAGTTGCTCTCGACTTCGGCGGCAATTTTGGTGAGGACGTGGTGCGTAGCAAGTTGATGTGCCTGGCTCTATCGGTCGTAATGTCGGTGAGCCTTGCGGCGCCCGCTGCCTCTCAAATACCCGGCGATCCTCTACCGCCAGTGCCCAAGCAAAAGCCCTCCGTGCCGAAATCGCCGCCGAAGCCAATTCCACCTGGTCTCGCCAAGGACTGCGCGGCCAAAAATCTGACTGACAGCCCAAAAACCACAATTGTCGGGCCTTTTGCTACCGCTTCTTTTAAGGCCCCGCTTGCAAAGTGGGTGGCTGAGAAGGCTGGAGTCGTCGTCATAGCCGCGCCTGCAAAGACGCCATTTAAACCGCTGTTTTCCGGAGAAGAGCGGATGGGAAGGCATTACGTCGGCTGCATTTATGATCCGAGAGATGGAGCCTATGTCCTCCGGCGATTGACGCAGTCCTCCGAATTCCCGCCGCGAACAAAGAGGCAGCCGGGAGAGAAGTAGCTCCCGACTTGCTCGGCTCGTACGGTGCCGGGGAGTCGCCTCAGTCCGCGCCGCCATGAGGGGTATGCTTGCCCGCGAGCTGTTTGAACTTCGCAGCTGATCCGTCATCGCGCGTAGCGATACAATCACGCCCCTCAATACCGCGGCTCGTACATCTGCTGCTCGATGAACCCGGAGAGGTCGTTCGGCGGCGGGCCGTCGGCGAGCCCGTTCTGATAGGCTACGTTGGCGACCGCGGTTGCGATGCGGGCGGACACTTCGCGGATGCGCGGTAACGCGGGGTAGAGGCTGCCCTGATCGATGTCGTCGGGATTGACGCAGTCGGCCAGCGCATGCGCTGCCGCCATGAACATCTCGTCCGTCACCAGCCGCGATTCGCTGGCGATGGCGCCGAGGCCGACGCCGGGGAAGATGTAGGAATTGTTGCCCTGGCGCGGCACAAAGGTCCTGCCGCCCAGCTTCACCGGATCGAAGGGACTGCCGCAGGCAAACAGCGCGCGCCCGTCGGTGTAGCGGTAGGCGTCCTGCGCCGAACACTCCGCCTTCGAGGTGGGATTGGAAAGCGCAAACACGATAGGCCGTTCGTTGAGGTCGGCCATGGTGCGCAATACCTCCGGCGTAAAGGCGCCGCCCACGGCCGCAACGCCGATGATCGCCGTCGGTTTCAGCGTTCGGATTGCCGCGGCGAAATCGGCGACGCCGGCGTGGTCGTGGGCGTAGCGGAGCTTGTGGCCGGAAAGGCCGGAGCGGCCGCGCACGACGAGGCCGCGCGAATCCACCAGCCAGTTGCGGCGCAGGGCGTCGGCTTCGGAGAGGCCCTCGGCCATCATCGCTGAAACCACAAGGTCGGCAATTCCGGTAGCGGCTTCGCCCGCGCCGAGGAACAGCAGCTTCTGATCCTTCAGCTTGCCGCCGCTGATGCGAAGCGCCGAGAACAGGCCGGCAAGCGCCACCGCCGCCGTGCCCTGGATATCGTCGTTGAATACACACGCGCTACCGCGATACTTGTCGAGCAGGCGGAAGGCGGAGTGATTGGCGAAATCCTCGAACTGGATCAGCACGCCTGGAAAGGTCTCGCGCGCTGCCGTCATGAACTCATCGACGAGTTCGTCGTAGGCCGCGCCGGTCAGGCGCTTCTGCCGCAGCCCGAGATAATAGGGATCGGCGAGCAGCTCCTCGTTGTTGGTGCCGACGTCGAGCACGATCGGAAGGCACAGTTCGGGGTGGATGCCGGCGCAGGCCGAATAGAGCGACAGCTTGCCGACCGGGATGCCCATGCCGTTGGCGCCGAGATCGCCAAGGCCGAGGATACGCTCGCCATCGGTGACCACGATCAGCTTGGCGCGATAGGGCCAGTTTTTGAGGACCTCGGCGATGCGTCCGCGCTCGTTGGCGGAGATGAACATGCCGCGCGGGCGCTGGAAGATCAGCCCGAACTTCTGACAGGCGAGCCCGACCGTTGGGGTGTAGATCAGCGGCTGGATCTCGTCGATGTGGTCGCACACGATTCGAAAGAACAGCGCCTCGTTGCGGTCGTGCAGCGCGTTGAGTGCGACATATTTCTCGAGATCACCGGGCAGGTTGCGCAGGTTGATCAGCACGCGATCGGCCTGCTCCTGCATCGTCAGCACGCAAGGCGGCAACAGGCCGCGTAATCCAAAGCGGTCGCGTTCGGCGTCGGAGAACGCCGTGCCCTTGTTGAGGAGGGGATCGCGCAGCAGGGTCATGCCGTGCAGCAACGTCATGCCCTGGAAGGATGCCGGATCTTTGCCGGTCTTGTCAGGCTGTTGCATGCGTTCCCCCACACACTATTTGTTGGCGACGATAGTCGCATCCGTTTGGCGAGGAAGGCAAGACGAAATGCATTTCGCCGCGGTGCGAGAAGCGGCTATTCCTGCAGAAAAAGCCGGCGGGGCAGCCTGTAGGTTTTCACCCACTCTTCCCACACGACATCGGTCGGTAGGAAAGCTTCCTGCACGATCGTCCACGATGCGCCGCTACGACGCAGCAGCGTGAGAACGAGGTCGCTGTCCAGATCTGGAACATAGTCCCTGGCGTAGCGTGTCCTGCGATAGTCGATGCGCCCGCCGGCCTCGGTGCGGGGACGTACTTCCGCAAATGCCCAGTCTCCGAGAATGGCCAGTCGCTGCACCTCGAAGATGACCTTGATGCCGAGCCGCCGTTCGACCGGCACGCGCACGACGTCAAGAATGGCTTTTCGCTCGGGCGCGCCGCGCGGCACGAGGATGATCGGCTGGGCTTCCGCACGCGTGGCAGCGGAGACAGCGGTCAAAGCCAGAGCGGCAAGCATCGAGCGTCGGGACAGCATGATCCGCCTGTTGGGATAAATTGCGTTGGCGATCATCGATACCGAAGAATGCCGCCGTGCTCGTTGATACGGATCAACCGGTAACGGGGGCAAGGAAGCGCTACGCCGGCACCTTCAGCGTCAGCCGCGCACGGAAGGGAATGCTGTTGTTGCCGACCAGCGCGGTGCCGTCGATATCGGCGGTGCCTTCCGAATAAGTGCCGGTGAATCCACAACTGACCTCGCGGCCCCCGAACACCAGATTGAGACCGGGTGCTTCGGTATGCTGGTGCACGATCATCTCGCCGCGCCACTTGCCGCGGCTGAATGAATAGGAGCCGGTGTAATAGAAGAAGCTGTCGCCGCCCATGATGATGCCGCCCCGCAGCACGACGATGCCGGTGGCATGGCCGCGCTTGACGCCGCTCATCTCGATGCCGAGCGTATAGAGCCCGTCCCTGACGGGCGCATCGATCTCGGCATGGGCCGAACTGCCTGAACCTTCCGCGACGTTCACGGTTTCGTTCCCTTTCTCGACGGAGACCGCATTACACCTGCTTCCGCGGCCCTGCGCAACGGATGGAAGAGAACCATCCGGCGGTCATATCTTCGCGGCGGCCCCTGCCTCGAGCAGGGCAAGCAGCCCGCGAAGAATTTCCAGCGGCGGCGGCGGGCAGCCGGGAATGTGCAGGTCAACCGGCACGACCGCGGAGACGCCGCCGGCCACCGCATAGCTGCCGGCAAAGCAGCCGCCGTCGCGGGCGCAGTCGCCTGTGGCCACCACCCATTTCGGATCGGGGGTCGCGTTCCAGGTGCGTTCCAGTGCCACGCGCATGTTCCTGGTCACGGGGCCGGTCACCAGCAGCACATCGGCATGGCGCGGCGAGGCAACGAAGCGCAGGCCGAAGCGTTCGAGATCGTAATAGGCATTGCCGAGCGCATGAATTTCCAGTTCGCAGCCGTTGCACGAGCCAGCATCGACCTCGCGGATCGACAACGAGCGGCCCAGCCGCCGCCGCGCGACGTTTGCGAGCGCCTGGCCGACCTCTTTCAGCGCCGCGTCGTCGGCCGGCGGCGCCGGCTCCGTCAGCGACATCTGCACCAGGCTCTGGAACAGCAACTTCCGCATCAGAGATCGTGCCCCGAATAGGAACAGTTGAAGGACTTGTTGCAGAGCGGGAAGTCGGCGACGATATTGTCCTCGATCGCAGCTTCCAGCAGTGGCCATTGGAACCAGGAGGGATCGCGCAGGTGGCAGCGTCCGATGCGGCTTCCGGCACCGAGCCGTAGCCAGACGAGAATGTCGCCGCGGAATCCCTCGACCATCGACAAGCCCTCGCAGGATCCGCGGTCCTGCGGCAGCTCGATAGCCAACGCGCCTTGCGGCATGCCGTCGAGCAATTGTGCGATCAGCGCCAGGCTTTGTTCGATCTCGCGGATGCGTATCCATACCCGCGCATTGACGTCGCCGGCATCGAGCGCCGGCACGTCAAATCGCATCTTGTCATAGGGCGCATAGGCCAGGTTCCGGCGCACGTCGAAAGCGCGGCCCGAGGCCCGACCGACATAACCGCCGGGCGCATATTGGCGCGCCAAATGCGGCTTCACGGTTCCGGTGGTCACCGTGCGGTCCTGCAGTGAGGCGGTGTTGTCGTAGAGTTCGACCAGCGCAGGAAACAGCGCTTCGATGTCGGCGATCAGCGTGCGAATGGCCGCGCTACCGTCGGCGTCGATATCGCACGTCACGCCGCCGGGGATGATGCGATCGCGCATCAGGCGGTGACCGAATGCTGACTGCGCCGTGCGCAGCACTTTTTCGCGCAGTACGGCGCAGTGGGCCTGGATCAGCGAGAAGGAGGCGTCGTTGCAGATCGCGCCGAAATCGCCGAGATGGTTGGCGACGCGCTCCATCTCTGCCATGAGCGCCCGCAACCACGCCGCGCGTGCCGACGCCTCGACGCCGAGCGCAGATTCGACGGCAAGCGCAAAGGCAAGCCCGTAGGCAACCGTGCTGTCGCCGGAGGTGCGCGCTGCGAGTTTAGCCGCCGCCTCTAGCGTGGCGCCGGCCATCAGGCCTTCGATACCCTTGTGCACATAGCCGAGCCGCTCCTCCAGTCGCACCACCGTCTCGCCATTGGCCGTGAAGCGGAAATGACCGGGCTCGATGATGCCGGCGTGCACCGGGCCAACCGGGATCTGGTGCAAGCCGTCGCCTTCGATCGGAAGGAAGGCGTAAGCCTTGTCGATCGGGGCCGGATCGGGCGCGGCGGCGAGAGGATGCCGAACGCCCCAATTGCCTTGATCGAGCCAACCGCGCAGATCGGGCAGGCCGGTCGGTTCCAGTCCGAACAGGTCGCGTGCAGCGCGCTCAAGGCGAAGTGCAGGCGGGTGATGCAGAGCGACGGACGGATAACGCCGCGCCGGGCAATCGAGCGTGACCACCGCGACGGTCTCGTCGGTTTCGTCGCGCAATGCCATGTGAACGCGATCCGGCTCACCCCACAGGCCGAGCAACAGCCACTGGCCGCCGGCCAGTCCCGCGATAGCCTCGTGCCAGGCCTCCACCGAGACGACGGCGCGCGGCCATGGGCGGTGGCTCGATGCGATGTCGCCCTTGCGCAGGAGTTCGTTGAGGCCTGGCATCGTCGGCTACCCCAAGATCTCGGCGACGTTGCGGAACCACGCCACCAGCGTGGGCGGCAGGAAGATGCCGGCGATCAGCACCAGGCTGAAATGCACGACCATCGGCACGTAGGATGCGTCCGAAGGCGCAACGCTTTCGCTCGGCTCGCCGAAGGCAAGGTTGCCGAGATGGAGGAGCAGCGCGCCAAGCGCCAGCAGGATTCCGATCACAAGGGGAATCGCAAGCAACGGTTCGCGGGCGAATGTGGAACTCACCACCAGGAATTCGCTCATGAACACACCGAACGGCGGCAGGCCCGCGATGGCAACGACGCCGGTCACGAGGCTCCAGCCGAGCCAGGGATGCGACTGCGTCAGTCCCCTGATGTCGGCGATCTTCTGCGTGCCCTTGATCTGCGCGATGTGGCCGACCGCAAAGAAGATGCCCGATTTGGTCAGGCTGTGCATCGCCATATGGAGCAGGCCGGCGAAGTTTGCCACTGGTCCGCCCATGCCGAAAGCGAACGTGATGATGCCCATGTGCTCGATGGAGGAATAGGCGAACAGCCGCTTGATGTCGCGGCGGCGGTACAGCATGAAGGCGGCAAACAGCAACGATACGAGACCGAGCGTCACCATCAGCGGACCCGGCGCGATCGCGCCGGGATTGGCCGCAAGCAGGATCTTGAAGCGCAACACCGCATAGAGCGCCACGTTCAGCAGCAGGCCCGACAGCACCGCCGAGATCGGCGTGGGGCCTTCGGCATGTGCATCGGGCAGCCAGGCGTGAAGGGGAGCGAGCCCGACCTTGGTGCCGTAGCCGAGCAGAAGGAAGACGAAGGCGAGGTTGATCACCGCAGGATCGAACTGAGCGGCGTGCGTCAGCAGCACGGTCCATACCATGCCGCCGAGACCCTCTCCGACCACCGGCAGCGCCGCCATGTAGACCAGAATGGTCCCGAACAGCGCAAGGCCGATGCCGACGCTGCCGAGGATGAAATATTTCCAGGCCGCTTCCAGCGCCTCATGGGTACGGTAGATGCCGACCATCAGCACGGTCGTCAGCGTTGCAAGCTCGATGCCGACCCACATCAGGCCAATGTTGTTGGAGGCGAGCGCGAGGTTCATGCCGCCGATCATCACCTGATACATGGCGTGGTAGAACCGCAGGTATACCGGCGTGAGCCGTCCGGTCTCGATCTCGTGACCGATATAGCTTGCCGAAAACACGCTGGTGGTGAAGCCGACGAAGGTGTTGAGGACGATAAAGGCAATGTTGAGATCGTCGACGAAGAGATACGGCCCATCGTTGCCGCGGTCGCCGAAAAACAGCGACAACGAAGCGAGGAAGGTCAGGAGCGACGCCAGCACGTTGAGGCGCGCGGAGGTGCGGTAGCCGGGCACGACCGCCAGGATCGCCGCGGACACGGCCGGGATCACGAGAATGGCGACGATGCCGGTCGAGGCGGAGACGATCATCGGCGCTCTCCGCGGAAACGATCGAGCGCCTGCACATCGACCGTGTCGAAACGCTCGCGGATGCGGAACAGGAACACGCCGATCACGAAGAAGGCGATCAGCACCGAGAAGGCGACGCTAATCTCGACCACCAGTGGCATGCCGCGCGCGCCGGCGGCGGCGAGCACCAGCCCGTTCTCCAGTGACATGAAGCCGACGACCTGGCTCACCGCGTTGCGTCGGCTCACCATCATCAGAAGGCCGAGCAGCACCACCGAGAGCGCGAAGGCGAGGTCCTCGCGGGCCAGCGGATCGGCCGACGGCGTTACCTTGAGCATGACCGTCATCGACAGCGCCACCAGTCCCATCCCGACCAGCATGGTGGTGCCGGCGCCGATCACGGTCTCGATCTCGCGATGGATGCCGAGCCGCTGGATGATGCGGTGGAGGCCGACCGGGACCACGATCGCCTTGAACACCAGCGCGATGAGGGCGGTGACGTAGAGATGCGGCGCGTGCTGGACATAGGCCTGCCAGGCGACGGAGGCCGCCAGCAACACGGCTTGCAGCGCAAAGGCGTTGAGCAGTGCGTAGAGCCGGTGTTGCGTGATCATCAGGAAACTCACGAGCACGAGGCCGCCGGCCAGAAGATGCGCAACGTCGAAAGTGAGCCCGTGTCCCATCTACAGGCTCCTCGAAACGAACAGGAGCAGCGTGCCGAGCAGGCCGAGCATCAGCGCGCCGCCCACGAAATCCGGCAAACGGAACACGCGCATCTTGGCGATGGCTGTCTCGAACACGGCAAGCAGGAAGCCGAGCACGCCGAGCTTGCCGAGATAGAAGCCGAAGCCGGCGATGTAGCTCGCCGATTGGGCATCGGGTCCGGCAAGCGTCCATGGCAGGAAAATGCAGCCGATCAGGGAAAGATAAAGCAGGAGCTTCACCGAGGCCGCGAGTTCGATCATGGCAAGATGCCTGCCGGAATATTCCAGTACCATCGCCTCGTGCACCATCGTGAGTTCGAGATGTGTGGCAGGGTTGTCGACGGGGATGCGGCCGTTCTCCGCAATCGCGACGATGACGAGCCCCAGCAGCGCCATGCCGAGCGAGACGCGCAGGCCCACCTCGGGTTCCGACAGCAACTCGGCAACAGCAGAAAGCTGCGTCGAGCGTGCCACCAGCGCCATGGTGAAGACCACCAGCAGCATGGCAGGCTCGGCGAGCGAGGCGATCATGACCTCGCGGCTCGAGCCGATGCCGCCGAAGGCGGTGCCGACATCCATGCCTGCCAGCGCGAGGAAGAAACGGGCGCTCGCCAGCAATGCGATGATGGCGATGAGGTCAGCGGACCAGCTGAACAGGAGACCGGTCGCGAAAGTCGGCACCAGCGCCGCGGCGACCCAGGTGGTCGAGAAGATCACATAGGGAGCAACGCGGAAGATCCACGATGCGTTGTCTGCGACCACGACCTCCTTCTTCAGCAGCCGCAGAATGTCGCGATAGGGTTGGATCAGCGGCGGACCACGCCTGCGCAGCAGCCGCGCCTTCACCTTGCGCACGAAGCCGGTCAGCAGCGGCGCTGCGGCGAGCACCAGCAGCATTTGCATCGACTGAACGAGGAGGGCGGAAATCAGCTCCATATCGCGAGTACCAGCAAGAGCGAAACGAGCGCGAAGAACACGAGGCTGAGATAGCGCCGTATGGTGAGGAATTGCAGGTAATTAAGCTGTAGCGATGCGAAGGCGATAGCCCCGGCAAAAGGCTGGTACAGCCATGTCCAGACGGGATCGGTGATCGCGAGCGAGAAGCGCGCCGGCCGCATGTCGCCCG
>JAHCKB010000183.1 GCA_026125985.1 Bradyrhizobium sp. | reverse complement strand
GGCGCGCGATCTGCCCCGCGCCGTCGTCTCGGGGAATGCCGAAGCGACCCGGCCGCACTGGCGGGAGATCCTCGCCTGCATCGGACTGTCCGCTGTGCCCTCCGGTCTCCTGCTGGCCGTGACATCGTTCATTTCGACGGACGTTGCCTCGGTACCATTGTTCTGGGTGTTGCCGCTGGCGCTTTACCTGCTCAGTCTCGTCATTGCCTTCCAGAGCAATCCGCTGATTCCTCACACCGCGGTGCTGAAGGCGTTCCCGGTCTGCATCGTGGCGCTGACGGCGGTCGTGATCTTCAATCCCGTGCAATGGTTGGTGATTTCGCTCACCGTCCATCTCGTCGCCTTCTTCGTGACGGCGCTCATGTGCCATGGCGAGCTGGCGCGCCGGCGGCCCGCGACGAGCCACCTCACCAGCTTCTATATCTGGCTTTCGGCCGGCGGCCTGATCGGCGGAGTGTCGACCGGCCTGCTGGCGCCGCATCTCTTCACCTGGGTCGCCGAATATCCGATCCTGATCGGGGCGGCGATCCTTTGCCTGCCGGCCGTCGCAGTACCTCTCGTCAGGGCGCTGACCGAGCAGGCGATCCAGCGGCTGCTGTTTCTGGCGCTCGCCGTAGCTTTCGCCGTATTGTTCGTCCTCAATTGGCTGGAGGTCAGATTCTCTCCGACGGCGGCGGTTGTCGTCACGTCGATTCTGCTTGCTGCGACGACCTATTGCTGGCGCAGGCCGGCCTCGTTTGCGGCGATCGTCGCTTTTGTCTTTGTCGCGAATACCTATTGCTTCACCCATGACCGCGGCAATCACGTTGTGCGAAACTTCTTCGGCGTGCTCAACGCCGCGGAGACCAGCGACGGCCGATTCCGCGTGCTCTGGCACGGCACCATCGGTCAGGGCTCGCAGCGCATCCGCGATGAGAACGGTCATCCCCTGAGCGGCCGTCCGGAGGTGGTGGCGGAGTTCTTCGACGGCGCGGGCATCGCCCAGGTCGTCGACGCGGTGCGCGAGCGCTTCGGCCGCCCGATCAACTACGCCGTGATCGGCCTCGGCACGGGCGCCATGACCTGCCGTGCAAGAGCGGGAGATACCGTGACGTTCTACGAAATCGATCCGGACGTGATCCGCGTCGCGCGTAATCCGAAGCTGTTCAACTACATCTCCGAATGCGGTCCGGACACGGAGATCGTGCAGGGGGATGCGCGGCTCACGCTGTCGGATGCGCCGGAGAAGGCCTATGACATGATCTTCATCGACGCCTTCCTCGGTGCGGCGATTCCGACCCATCTCCTGACCCGCGAGGCGATGGCGATGTACTTCTCCAAGCTGACGCCGCACGGGATCGTCGCGGTACACGTCTCGAACCGCAACCTCGAGCTTGCGACCGTCGTTGCCGGCGTCGCCCACGCCAATGATGCTGTCGCGCGCTATTATCGCGGCGGCGACGTGGAGGCCAATCCGCGCGAGAGCAAGTGGGTACCCAAGGTCGTTGCGGTTGCCCGTCACGATGGGGATTTCGGCTTGCTGTCGGCCTCGCGCTTCTGGCCGGTGCTGGACCGGGATTCCGGGCAGGCGGTCTGGTCGGACGACTACTCCAACGTGCTCGGCGCACTGGCGCGGAAATGGAAGGAACGTATGGGGCTGACGCCTGTGCAGATGCCGTGACGACAAAGGCGAGCCCCGGCAGAAATGCCGGGGCTTTCGTTGAGGGCAATCGGTGCAATGAAATGGTAGGCGCGTGAAGCGGGCGACGTTAGTGTTTCATCCATGACGCATCCCGATTTTCAACCGACGCTCGTCGGTCCTGCCATCACCATCCGGCCCATGCAGGCTCCCGACTGGCCCGAAATGTTTGCCGCCGCTTCCGATCCGGAAGTCTGGCGGCTGCATCCGGTTTCGGACCGCTATACGGAGCCGGTGTTCCGAAAATTCTTCGACGGCGGAATCGAGTCGAAGCAGGCGTTCGGATTGATTGACCGCGCGCACAACCGGGTGATCGGTTCGAGCCGTTATCACGACTACAAGCCGGAGGAGAGCGCAGTCGAGATCGGTTGGACGTTTCTTGCCCGCAGCTATTGGGGCGGCGCGACCAATCGCGAAGTAAAACGGCTGATGCTCGAGCACGCCTTCACCTTCGCAGATACCGTGGTGTTCTGGGTCGGCGAGAAGAACTTCCGTTCGCAGGGCGCGATGCGGAAGATCGGCGGTGTCCTGCGCGCCGGCTTCTTCGAACGCCCGGTATCGGACGGAACACGTTATGTGATTTTCGAGATCACGAAGGCGCGCTATCGGGACGGTGGGCAGAAGCTGGTGGCGTGACGGCGGCTTTGCGTCGGGGCGTCCTCTTTCCTACCTTGCGTCATTCCCGGGCGACGCATCGCGTCGAGCCATGATGCGCAATTGCGCATCCGAGAATCCATAGC
Source organism: Bradyrhizobium sp. (assembly GCA_026125985.1). GTDB lineage: Bacteria > Pseudomonadota > Alphaproteobacteria > Rhizobiales > Xanthobacteraceae > Bradyrhizobium. The sequence goes on along the minus strand of JAHCKB010000183.1, from coordinate 6,972 downwards.
CGCAGCCGCTGCTTTGATCTTCGAAAACCTGAGGCTGCTGAGGGTTATGGATTCCGGGTTCGCGCCCAAGAAGGCGCGCCCCGGAATGACGAATGGAGATAGCCCCAAACAAAAACCCCGGCATCTCTGCCGGGGTTTTGCATTTCGTGAATTGCCTTGGGAGGCTGGACTTAGAAGTCCATGCCGCCCATGCCGCCGCCCGGAGGCATGGCGGGGGCGCCCGAGGCCTTCTTCGGCACTTCGGCGACCATGGCTTCGGTCGTGATCAGCAGCGCCGCGACGGAAGCCGCGTTCTGGATCGCGATGCGGACCACCTTGGTCGGGTCGATGATGCCCTTGGTGACGAGGTTGCCGTATTCGCCGTTCTGCGAGTCGAAGCCGTACGAATACTGATCCTTCTCCAGGACCTTGCCGACGATGACGGAACCGTCTTCGCCCGCATTGATCGCGATCTGGCGGGCCGGCGCCGACAGCGCCTTGCGCACGATCTCGACGCCGGTCTTCTGGTCGTCGTTCTGGGTCTTGATGCGCTTGAGCTGCTCGGAGGCGCGCAGCAGGGCGACGCCGCCGCCCGGCACGATGCCTTCCTCGACCGCGGCGCGGGTGGCGTGCATCGCGTCATCCACGCGATCCTTGCGCTCCTTCACCTCGACCTCGGTCGCGCCGCCGACGCGGATCACCGCGACGCCGCCGGCGAGCTTGGCCAGACGCTCCTGCAGCTTCTCGCGGTCGTAGTCCGAGGTGGTCTCCTCGATCTGCGCCTTGATCTGCGCCACACGCGCCTCGATGTCGGCCTTCTTGCCGGCGCCGTTGACGATGGTGGTGTTCTCCTTGTCGATCATCACCTTCTTGGCGCGGCCGAGCATCGAGAGGTTGACGTTCTCGAGCTTGATGCCGAGGTCTTCCGAGATCGCCTGGCCGCCGGTCAGGATCGCGATGTCCTGCAGCATGGCCTTGCGGCGATCGCCGAAGCCCGGCGCCTTGACGGCGGCGACCTTGAGACCACCACGCAGGCGGTTGACGACGAGGGTGGCGAGAGCTTCGCCTTCGACGTCTTCAGCGACGATCAGAAGCGGCTTGCCGGTCTGAACGACGGCTTCCAGCAGCGGCAGCAGCTCGTTCAGCGAGGAGAGCTTCTTCTCGTTGATGAGGATGTAGGCGTCGTCCATCTCGACGCGCATCTTGTCGGCGTTGGTGACGAAGTAGGGCGAGATGTAGCCGCGGTCGAACTGCATGCCCTCGACGACGTCGAGCTCGGTCTCCAGCGACTTGGCTTCCTCGACCGTGATCACACCCTCGTTGCCGACCTTCTTCATGGCGTCGGAGAGGAACTTGCCGATCTCGGAGTCGCCGTTGGCGGAAATGGTGCCGACCTGGGCGATCTCCTCGTTGGAGGTGACCTTCTTGGAGTTCTTCTCGAGGTCCGCAACGACAGCCTCGACCGCAAGGTCGATGCCGCGCTTCAGATCCATCGGGTTCATGCCGGCCGCAACCGCCTTGGCGCCTTCGCGCACGATCGCCTGGGCGAGCACGGTGGCGGTGGTGGTGCCGTCGCCGGCCGCGTCAGCCGCCTTGGAGGCGACTTCGCGCACCATCTGGGCGCCCATGTTCTCGAACTTGTCCTCGAGCTCGATCTCCTTGGCGACGGTGACGCCGTCCTTGGTGATGCGGGGAGCGCCGAACGACTTGTCGAGCACGACGTTGCGGCCCTTGGGGCCGAGGGTGACCTTCACCGCATTGGCGAGGACGTCGACGCCGCGAAGCATCTTGTCGCGGGCTTCGACGGCGAATTTGACTTCTTTGGCTGCCATCTGAGTTGTTCCTTGGGATTACGGGAGAGATTGGGGAAGGGCGCTTAGGCGGCCTTCTTCTTGGAAGCGGGGGTATCGGTGAGGACGCCCATGATGTCGCTTTCCTTCATGATCAGGAGATCCTGACCGTCGATCTTGACCTCGGTGCCGGACCACTTGCCGAACAGCACGCGGTCGCCGACCTTGATGTCGATCGGGATCAGCTTGCCGGCCTCGTCGCGGCCACCCGGGCCGACGGCGATGACTTCGCCCTGGGAGGGCTTTTCCTTGGCAGTGTCGGGAATGATGATGCCGCCTGCAGTCTTCTCTTCGGCGTCGATGCGCTTGACCACGACGCGGTCGTGAAGCGGACGGAATTTCATACAGTCCTCCTAAGTTCTTGCTCGGTTTATTGAATTCTGGGTGTTAGCAATCTACGCCAGCGAGTGCCAGCGCAGTCGCGGTGGATTTAGGCCAGAGATTTCGGTTGGGCAAGGGGCTTCTAGCAGAAAATTTTGCAGCCGCGAGAGGGGCCTGCCGGATTCGTTTAACATTCTTAATGCAGGCGGCGGAGCGACCCGCCGGCTATTAGCACGTGCGGTAAGCTGCTGCCAAAGCGACAATTTTAAACAACTCGTTAACCTTTTGGGCTTGTGATGGACAGGTCGCGTGCGTCACATTTCTCTCATGTGAGCGCATCTCCGCCGGGGTGGCTCGGCAGGTCGGCCACCACGACAAATGCGCTTTCGGAAACGGAGGTTGGCATGGTCTCGCGGGTTGGTGTTGTTTCCGAAGACTTCCGGAAACAGGTGCTGGGTTATGGTCTGACGACGGCGCAAATCCTCTATCGGATGCCGGATCATCAGTCCCTGCTGCAGACTTATGTCTGGCAGAATTACGATCTCTTCCCGAAATTCCCGGCGCTGCAGGATTTCCTCGCCTTCTGGCAGGAAAAGCTCGAGGGACCGCTGTTCTCCGTCACCGTGGCGCATTCGCGGCTGATCAAGCCGGCCGAGCTGCGCGCCGTGAACGGGGTGTACCAGCTGCACTAGGCGCCCTGGGGCGAGGATAGGCCCCGACGATCCAATTTTCTGTGCTAGCCTTTGCCGATCAACGAGAAACGGAAGGGTTAGGAAATGGCCAGGCAGAAAGCATCGTCGCGCGCGGCTGCGCAGCCTGCGGTGAAGAAGAAATGGACGGGCTTGCGGAACGCGGCAAAGCCTTCGGCGCGCAAGGCCGTCAAGTCCAAGGGGCGCAGCACGACTGCCGCCAAATCCGCCGCCAAATCTGCTGCCAAGTCTGCTGCCAGGTCGAAAGCGCGGCCGAAGCAGCGCATCGCGGTCAGCCATCATCGCGAGGAGGATTTCAGGCTCGATGGCCTGCGCGCCTATGCGAAGTACCGCGACCTCGGCATCAAGGATGCGACGCATGGACTGGCGCAGGCGCATGTCATCCGCCTGCAGGGGCCGTGCAACCCGCAGGAAGTGTCGAAGCTGCATTATCACGACGTCGAGTTTCAGATGGTCTATGTGCTCAAGGGCTGGGTGAAGACCTACCTGGAAGGGCAGGGCGAGACCACGATGCGGGAGGGAAGCTGCTGGACCCAGCCGCCGAAGATCCGGCACATGATCCTGGATTACTCCGACGACGTCGAATTGCTGGAAGTCATCCTGCCGGCGGATTTCAAGACGGTGGAATTGACGGCCTGACGTCATTCCGGGGCGCCGCGAAGCGGCGAGCCCGGAACGACAAGGAACGGCCTACGTCAGCACCCCCAGCATCGCGACCAGCAGGCACGTCGTGATCGTGCCTGTTACGATTGACTTCAGCCCGAGTATGTCGAATTCCACAAGCGCCGCGGGGCGCGAGTACCGCGAAGATATCGACTGGCTGCGCGCCATCGCCGTGCTGGCGGTGGTGGCGTTTCATTTCGAGATGACGGGCATCTGGGGTGGCTTCGTCGGCGTCGACATCTTCTTCGTCATTTCCGGCTATCTGATCACGGGCATCATCCAGTCCGAACTCAAGGCCGGCCACTTTTCATTCGCGCGCTTCTATGAGCGGCGGGTGCGGCGGCTGCTGCCGGCGCTCTATGTCATGGTGGCGCTCACCGCGATCCCCTCGTTCCATTATCTGCTGCCTTCCGAGCGCGCGGAATTCTTTCGCTCGGTCGTGGCCGTCGTCACCTTCACCTCGAATTTCTTCTTCTGGTTCCAGACCGGCTATTTCGATCATGCGGCGGTGGAGAAACCTCTCCTGCACACCTGGTCGCTGGCGGTCGAGGAGCAATTCTATCTCGTGCTGCCGCTGCTGCTCTGGGCGACGATGCGCGTTGCGCGCGGGCAGCGTGCCGCGCTGCCGTTGTTGCTGGTGGGGCTCACCGTCGCATCCTTTGCCCTCAGCGTCTGGCTGATGCGCCATGAGCGCTCGGCAAACGCGTTCTTCATGAGCCCGCCGCGGGCCTGGGAGTTTCTGGTCGGCGCCGTCATCGCGATGCAGGGCTTTCCGGTGCTGCGCAACGAGCTGGCGCAGAAGGTCGTGCGCGGCGCAGCACTGGTGCTGCTGGCGATCCCGATATTCTCGCTGCGGCAGGGGCCGGGATTTCCCGGCCTCAACGCGCTGGCGCCATGCATCGGCGCCGTGCTTTTCATCTGGAGCGGCATTGGCGTTCCGACGCGGAAGCGGGCGCCATATTCGCTGTTTCATGTCGTCAGGTTCTTCGGCCAGATCTCCTATTCGCTGTATCTGTGGCACTGGCCGTTGTTCACCTTCGTTCGCTTCTCGAAAAGCAGTCTGGTGCTCGATGCCTTCGACAAGGTCGCCCTGTTCGCGCTGACGGTCGCGATTTCATATCTGTCGTGGCGGTTCGTCGAAAAGCCGTTCCGCGAGCGGAGACTGGCGCCGACGCGCCGCGCAGTCTTTGAAGTGGGGCTGGTCGCCTCGGTCGTGCTGATCGCCGGCAGCGTGTCGGGCATGATGCTCGGCCGGGGCTCCGGCACCAACGATCGCGTGGTGCAGCAGCTTGAAACCTACAGCCCGTACAGGTTCGAGCCGGTCTACCGGTCCGGCCAATGCTTCAACCCGGCCAGCGGTGCATTCGGCGACGACTGCCTGAAGATCGTGCCCGGCAAGGTCAACGTGCTCCTGTGGGGCGACAGCCTCGCCGCCCATTATTTTCATGGACTGAGCAGGACGGTCGATCCGCGCTCGGTCAATATTCTGCAGGCGACACAGGCCGCCTGCATGCCGACCTTCAACGCGGCGGCGCAGTTTCTGGCGGCGTGCCGCAACGCCGCCAACCAGATGGAGGCATTTTTCCGCGATCACAGTCCCGAGCTGGTCATCCTGTCGGGAGACTGGCTGGAGTATACCCGCGCGCCGCGCTTCGAGGGCATCATGGCCGATCTGCGCAGCACCATCGAAAAACTCAACGCGCGCGGCATCCGCGTCGTGCTGCTCGGGCCGCCGGTGCAGTTCAAGGGCCGGCTGCCGCCAATGCTGTTGCGATTGCATTTACGCAATGTCGCGGCGCAGGTCGACGATCTGCTGCTGCCGGATGTGTTCGCGCTGGATGCGAAAATGAAGGCGGCGCTGCCGGCGTCGGAGAAATTCTCCTATGTGTCGGTGCTCGATGTCATGTGCCCGGCGCGACAGTGCCCGGTCACGCTCGATGGCGGCGTGCCGCTGTCGTGGGACCATGCGCATCTGACGGCGGAGGGATCGTTGCTCGTGATGGGGCGGCTGCTGCCGAGGCTGGGGCTGGGGCGGGAGTAGGAGCCGATCTCCCGCCGCTCAGGTGAGCACCCCCACCACGGCGCCCATCAGACAGGTGGTGATGGTCCCCGACACGATCGACTTCAGCCCGAGCGCGTTGATCTCCTCGCGGCGCTCGGGCGCCATGGTGCCGAGGCCGCCGATCATGATGCCGAGGCTGGCGAAATTGGCGAAGCCGCACATCGCATAGAGCATGATCAGGCGCGAGCGCGGATCGAGCGCGTCGGTGCCGAGCTTCGACAGCTCGACATAGGCGATCAGCTCGTTCAGCACGGTCTTGGTGCCCATCAGGCTGCCCGCGGTGATGGCCTGCGGCCAGGGCAGACCCATCAGCCAGCACACTGGCGCCATGATGTAACCCAGCAGGCGCTGCAGCGAGATTTTCGCGCCGCCGATTTCCGGCAACAGGCCGATGACGGCGTTGGCAAGATAGACCAGCGCCACCAGCACCAGCAGCATGGCGATGATGTTGAGCAGCAGCTCCAGCCCGGCGGCGGTGCCCTTGACGATCGCATCCATGGTGCTGGAGGCATGCGCGCCCGGACTCTCCAGTCCGCCGCCGGTGTGCCTGTCCGAGGTCTCCGGCACCATGATCAGGCTGACCAGGATCGCCGCCGGCGCGCCGAGCACCGAGGCGATGACGAAATGCGCCGCCGCATCGGGGATCAGCGGCGCCAGCAATGTCGCGTAAAGCACGAGTACGGTACCGGCGATCCCCGCCATGCCGCCGGTCATCACCAGGAACAACTCGGCGCGGCTGAGCTGCTTCAGATAGGGACGGATGAACAGCGGCGCCTCCACCATGCCGAGAAAGATGTTGGCGGCGGTTGAGAGCCCGACTGCACCGCCGACGCCGAGCGTGCGCTCCAGCAGCCATGCCATGCCGTGCACGACGGGAGGAAGGATGCGCCAGTAGAACAGCAGCGTGGTCAGCACGCTCATGACGAGCACGATCGGCAGCGCCTGGAAGGCCAGGATGAAATCGGCTCCCGGCACCTTGAGTTCGAACGGCGGCGCGCCACCGCCGACATAGCCGAACACGAACGACGAGCCGGCGCGCGAAGCGGCCGAAATCGCTCCGACCGCATCGTTGATGGCGCCGAAGGCGCGCGCCACCAGCGGCAGCTTGAGCAGCACGATCGCGGTGGCAAGTGTGGCGGCCAGACCGATGGCGGTCTGCTTGAGCGAGACCGCGCGCCGGTTCTCGCCGCACGCCCAGGCGAGCGCCAGCAAGGCCACCACGCCAAACGCCGATTGCAGTTGCAGCATGAATCCCCCGGACCCCGGCGGCGATTATGCCTGTGCCGCCGGGCCGCGCAATGCCGCAGCCGGGCTGCGCAATGCCGTGTTGCCTCGTGCGCCGTTGACACCGCCCGGCCGGTCGGCCACCGCTCTTGGCATGTCTTCC
>JAHCKB010000182.1 GCA_026125985.1 Bradyrhizobium sp. | reverse complement strand
CCTTTGGGTCGATTTCGAAAATGTTGGCGGCGAGGTCATTGGCAACCGCCGTCTGTTTGATGACGAATTCGATCGCCTTGAGAATTCGGTCGATCGGTGTTTCGGGCGCAGCGAACCCAAACTTGCCGTTCTCCGGCAGGTTGATTGCTGTGTTTGGACCGAATTTAAGCGCGTCCATGAACTCGCCGGCCGGCATACCCGATGCCCAAGCCTGACCATGGGATTGCCACTCAATCGCGCGCCACAGGTTCACCAGTGCGACGTTGATCGCGCGCTGCGCTTCGATCAGGTCGTCACCGCCGGGGAGGAAGAACTGGTCGTCGGGCGCATAGTCGAAGAGCGGCACAAATGGCAGAGCGCCATAAGGATTGACGCCATCGGGATTGCCCGGAATGGCGATGGCCTGACCGCGGTAGTCCAGCTTTCGCCAGGTGGTCGCCGTCCAATCTGAGTAGGTCGTTTGCTCGGCGCGCGCGCCGGGATGAGTGACGATAATTCGCGACGGATTCTCGGGGTCGCCATCATAGACGACGTCGAGAATGTTCGGCGTGACAACCGCGAGCGTCGGCCGAGTACCGTTCCAGCCAACTTGAATGCAAGCGGTCTTGCACAGCTTCGTCAGCCGGTTCGCCTTTTTCAGCAAAACGTTCGCGCCGATCGACTGATACAGAGTCGATCCGGCGTTCTGGTCCATGCCGTCGAAAGTGCGGTACGGCGCGCCCATGTAAACGGCAGCGCGCTTGTCTACGATCTTTCGAACGATGTTGATGCAGAACAGGCGGAAGTCTTCGGGAGAAGACCAGCGGCGTTTGATTTGCTCGAAAAGGTCGTCGTTCTGTCGGCTCTGATAGAACTTGAGACGCAGTTCGGCGTTAGCTTTCCTCGCCCGGGATTGCTCGATGAGGTCCATCACGGGGTCCGTACCCCGGAGAAAACTCAGCGACACCATGCGCGCAATGTATCAGAAAATAGTCCGCTGCTCAACGGCGCGCGACGTGACTGCCAATGTTTACAACTTTCGACAGGAAAAAGTCTTCCATTCCCATCGGTGCGACGCCCGCGCGTGTGCGATATGTGTCGTAAAGTTTGGTAACGGATTGCATTGATCGACACTCGCTCGCACAGTTAGGTAATAGATCGCCACCGTTGAGCAAGCACAGTCGCGCGACCGGACCTGCGGCATCGCATCTGATTCCCGTCACCTCATATGGATTCAACTCGATATCGCGGAGCGAATACATCGCCCATGCTAGCGCATAGAGGTGATCATCGTGCGCGCCTTTCGCGTGCTGGAAACGCGGGATCACGCCTTCGCTGGTGCCGGTGGCGACCAACTCATATTCGAAGGTCTCCATTTCCTTGAAAATGCCTTCGAACTTCGGATGGACGTGCAGGCGCCCCTCGCTCGCCGCGTTCGCCAAGGCCATAAACGCGGGAACCTGCTGCTTTGGCGTGGCGTGGATCAGTTCGCTTTCGAAACCTTGGTGGGTGCACCAAAGGGCTATGTCTTGGCCTTCATAACGCTCGATACAAACGTTCGTTAGCGCGAAATCCTTTTTGTAAGACGTGATTCTGCGCTTAATGGCGCCTTCGGTTGAGATCGCGAACGCGTGCGCGTCCAGAACGTAATAGTGCGGTTCGTCGTCGGTGGCGCCGGTCGTCGTCAGGATGCAGCACGAGACGGTCTTGTCGCCGTGGAGGGAGACGATCAGCGCGCGATCCAGGCCAGCACCAACAGCGTGCGCGCGGCCGTCTGCGACCAATTTGGCATCCAATGGATATGAATCCCGGCACCGATCGATTACGGCGCTCGTGAACAGGCTGTTCGTGCCCGATCCCCATTGGTTCAAGTGCATCATCGCGAATTCGGCCGGCAGCATGTGCTTGGCGCGGGACCGCAGGCGCTCCGGCTTGATCCACTTCGGCCCGCGGGCGATCGCGTCGTCGAGATCGGCGTAGTGGATATGGGAGAAGTAAATCGTCGGATCGGCACCGCTCTGCGCGACGTTGTAGAGGTGATATAGCGGGGAGGAACGCGGCCCGACCGTGGAATCGATCAGCACCAGGCCGTCGTCAGTGTCGATCGTGCTCGACGCAAGGGTCTGATAGACCTCGTCGGTTTTCGCGGCATGGAATTCGGACACCTGCGCGAGGGCAAGTTTCTTGCCATAGAGTGCGCGGGCGCTCGAGGGAAAGCCTTGGATGCGGTTGCCAAGCGTCGGATACTCGATCAGCTCGGCGCCGACCTTGATCGCACCTGAGGCGATCAGCGCCTTCGTGTACGGAGTATGGTGCAAAATGCTGGCGACCAGCCGGAACGCCGTGTCGACCGTCTGCCGCTCGCTGTTCGCGACGATCGCCGCATCCTGTGTCACGCTGGTCAGGAATCGCCACACGGTGATCAGCGCCGTTACCACGGTCTTCCCGTGGCGCCGAGGCCAGCATAAGCAGATTGTGGAGTGCGGGCCGTCTAGCGCCTTAGCAATCTCGTCGCGGACCAAGTCGGAGGGGATTGTGTAGGGTTGGAAGCCGCCCTTTTCAGACGGGATCATGGGCTTCGCGTCCTCGAGGAAGGCAAAGAACCCCTTCGACCCCGGCTGGCGCCAACGCTTCATCTGCGCCGCATAGGCGTCCTTAGTCGCAGTCCGACTCATGGTTGCTCCGGTTGGTTCTATTTCGTGTTGACAGCGTCGCGGACGGCCGCGGCATGGGCGTCGAGCGTGGCGCCGGGCGTGACGTCGCGGGCGCGCCGCTCTAAACCTAGCGTCTTCAAGGTGCGGACCAGCGCATTCGTCAACGTCGTGTATGAGGCAATATCGACCGCCTCGCCTTTAAGGATGGCCTGGTCCAGCAATTCACACTGCACTGTCAGGCCCGCAGCCCGATTAATTATTAGCCACTGCCCGGCGCTCGGATCCCCGCCAAGGTCTGACGCTATGTCGTTGCAAAGGTCGCGGTAACGCCGCGCCGGCAACGTGCGTCCATCAACCTCCTTGCCGCCAATAACCAAGGTGTTTGGCATCGGTGGTGGCGGGGGAATCTCTGCGGTCATTGCCATTCCTTCGCAACCGTTCCAGCCACGGCACGCGGATGGCACACGGTCTGCAATATGTTGATGTTGTTACGGAAATAACGAGCGATCAGCCTAGTTGGCTGACTACGAGCGTTTGAGCCGGCGCGAGCGCGGCCGCTCGGGACATTTTCCACGGGCGCGGAGGCGCTGACGGCGATGCTCTCCGGAGCGTGCTCGGGACAGATGGGACAGCAAAGACGCGGGACAGCAGCATTCCGATTCTTCCCGTAGCAAAGAGAAACAATGCGTGTTTGCTGAATCACGTCGACACTTTCCAATTCTGCTGTCCCATCTGTCCCGTTCGTACCAAATCTAATGAAATCAGCGGCTTGCGCCGGGACAGCAGTGTTGCGGTGACGTGTCCCACCTGTCTCATTGCGTCCGCACCATCGGCAGCGGCAGCACAACCGCACTTCCCTCAGGCACCGGTGGCGTAGCGAGGAACGGAAGTTTCGGAGACAAGCGCCCGTCGCCATTGCGATGGAGGCTATATCGCTGCGCCCCATCGATGCCGCCGCGGCACCAGACACGGGTCTGTTCGCTGCTCGATCCAAGTCGCGGCTTGAGTTGAATAAACCCCAGGCGTTTCATCGCCGCGCCGTATTGATTGGATGGGATCGACCGGCCCGTGGCTTCCTTGAGCAGCGTCGCGAGGTCGGCCGGCAGGATATAGGCGGCTCCGGTCTTGCCCCCGAACCATGACGTCAGATGAATTTCGAAATCGGCTTCGGCGCGGGCTTCCTCCTGGCGCGCGCGGGCTTCGGGGATTACCTTGCGCGGGATCAGGAAATTGTCGCCCGCCGCCTCGAGCGCCGCGGCTTCGCCGATGATTTGGTCCAGGTTGTCGCGCACATAATCAACGTCGATCCGTTGCTCGACCCGCACCGGTAGGAAGCGCCGATTGCCGGCGTCACCGCGGAGCGGGTTCGCCTCGTTGCTGGTTCCGATGAAAATGCAGCGTCGCGCGTGGTCGCTGGCGAACGCCTCGTACTTGAGCGTCACGTTGTCGGACTGAGCGGACAGAAACCGTTTGATGTACTGAACTTCGCGGCGCGCCATGCCGTCGAGTTCGGCCAGTTCGATGACCAGCTTTCCGAATAATTGCGGAACGATGTTCTGCGGGGAGCCTTCGAACGCGACCGAATCGGTGAACCAGTCATCGTCCATTGCGATAACGCGGCATAGGGTCGATTTAAGCGATTATTCCGGTCCGAGGAGGATATGAACTTCGTCGTTTTTCACGCCGGGGTGGCGCGCTCGTTTGACCATGCCACCAAGGACATTGCGCCCGACCGCGGTCAGGTACTCGTCATTTGGCACGCCTATCGCGGTAGCCAGCCATGCATCAAGCCGGGGCGTGCCGTCCCATGCGTCTTGTGCCGCCGCCAAGCGTGCGATCACAGGATCAAACGTCGTCTCGTGTGCGAGCGCGTTAAGAGCGCGCTTGAACATGCTTTCGCGCGGACGGAAATTGTGTTGGCCGTTTGCGGCAGTTGTCAACAGACTGTTGAGGTCGCGTTCCTGCAGCGGCTGCCACTCGCCCGTTGCCGACCAACGAATCTCTGCGCGTGATGACCAGGCGTTCCAGCGAACCTCGGCGCCCACGATGTTAAGGAATACGGCGACGTTGTCGCTGTTCGACGCGTCCGGCATGCCCTTTGTATCGGTCGCCCATCCGGCTCCGACGCGAACATTGCGTGCTACCTGCGCCTCGATACGTCGAACCGCAGCGTTGAGTCGGCTATCTGGCAGCGCCGCGCCGCTGCCACGGATCCTTGCGCAAACGGTTTCGAACACCTGCTGATGGACTGCGCTCAGCACCGCGAGCATGTCGACGGCCGGGGCCGCGCGAAATGTCTTCGGCGATCGTTCAGCGATTCCGACGATGTGCCCGATCGCTTGGTTCAACGACTCGAACAGCGGATGCGCAGAATTCACTTCCGGCAATTTCGGTGCATCCGGAGCCGCGCGTCCTGATTGACTGGCAAGAAACGCGTCGACGATCGGACGGCCTAGGTCCGCGACCACAGACTGCGAGTTCAGTAGCGGCATATGACCGGCGGGCATTGGGAATCTTTGCGGCGGCGGTGGTGCGGGCGGAGGCGATTTGGGAAAGAGCGAATCGAACCGGCGATGCCAGTCGGCGATTGCCGCTTCAAAGGCGTCCGTCGCGGCGTCGATTTCGGCATCTGTCGAGTGGGGGGACGAGGTGACGGCGGAGAATCGCGCTGTTATCGCGTCCCATTCCCGTTCAGCCGCCGCACGCTGTTGCTGGCGTCGCTCTTTCCAGGCGTCGAGCAGAGTGGGGAATGTATCTTCGGCGCCGGAGGCCAGCCATTCTTTGTGTTCTTGGTCGAGGTCGGCGGCTTGACGCGCCTGAATGGCGGCAAGCTGCGCTTTCTCGGCGGCGCTGGTACGGTCGAGCGTGATCGACAGGGAAGGCGAGGGCTTCCAACCTCGATCGCGGCAGTCCCGCGCCAGGTCGATCAGGAGAGCGTCCGTCCGCTGCTCAAACGGACGATCTGCTTTTTCCCATGCGTCGCGCGCCCATTCGATTAAAGCGCAGTGATCATCGCCAGGGTCGCTATCGTCGCTATCGTCGGCGTCGTTTGCGGCGTTACTATCAGCCGCGACGAGCAAAGCCCATCGCTCGATTTCGTCTCGCCCGGACTCCGGGAACCGCCGGCGAGCGTCCCAAACGTACTCTGACCATGGCGCTGCAGAATCAGGCTTGTCGGCGAAGAAGTCGATTATGCTACTGAATTCCGATTCTGGAATCGAAGTCTCGGCGCGCTCGACCAATGTGCAGTCAGTTTCCATTACCCGGCGCCTTCGCTGTTGCGCGCCTCTTGTTCCTCGATCCAACGCATCAACTTCGATTTGCGTGCGCATAGTAGTGCGCCGAGTTTGAAGTGCGGAAGCCGAGACGTCGCCGCGATGTGATAAACGCGGCGGGTGAGGCGCCGGTCGTTGAACATGAACTCGGCGATTTCTTCCGCGCCGCGAAGAAGGTCGTCTGCGAGGCAAGGCTCCGCCGGCACGAGCGAAGGCCCGTTAATCAGGTCAGTCATTTGGGTCTGTCCTTAAACGAGAAATATGCGATCGGTAAAAAGGCGCCGTATGGCGATTACGATCCACGCCGACTCCGTGTCGACTTCTTCAAGCTTGAAAGAAAGGCGGGCCTTCCAGGAGGCCGGGCTACTCGAAATATGGAAGAATTGGTCGCGCTTCCGCTGGCAGGCCAGTTCAAACTCTAACGCCTGCTCGATCTCTCGAAAGCGTTCGTAAGTCCATTTCTGAGGGATCGCCAGCAGCTCGCGAGAGCGGGCTTCGGCTCGTCGGGCACGGTCTATTTTTTCTGGCGAGTCCGAACAAAACGCCTCTGCAAAGACGCGCTTTCGATGTTCATGCGCGCTTTCCGACATTTCCATCGACCCGTCCTCGGTCGATAAATCGTAAATCCAACGCGCTAAGACCTGAACGACCTGCTCTGTCTGGTCTTTCCGAACGTCAACAAACATTCGGTAGCGTTCGGCTTCAAATTCGATGACAGCTTCCGGTAGATTGCCCTCGGGCAATTCAGCGGGCCAAGTAACCTGACCACGCAGCCACTTCATCGGTTCGGCGATAGCTTTCGGCGTCATTCCGCACGCCATGGCACGACCTGCGATCACCGCCAGGCGTGCTTCAAGAGGGGAGTACCCTTTCCTCTGATCGCCCACGTCCGGTCGAACGATGTCGAGTTCGCGCAAGTACTCGAATTGGGCCGGTTTCAATCCCGCCATGGCAGCGACGGTTGACCTAGAAATTTTTTCTACCATTTAGTTCTCCATAGTTCGAATAATAACCCAAAAATTTGTCTTGTCAAGTTGCGATATTTTTCTTATTGTCACCATAGGAATCTTTGGTAATCCATGGAGAAGCTTTGAAATGGCAAAGGTCCGCAAGCGAACCTGGACGGCCGCCAACGGCGAGACGCGGACGGCGTGGGCGGTCGACTTCACAGACTCGAACGGCGCTCGGCAGCGAAAGCAGTTTCGATCGAAGCGCGCCGCGGACGATTTTCGCGTGGAGATCGAGGGGAAACTCCGGGCCGGCACGTTCCGGCCCGACGCTGACCGCGTCACGGTCAAGGAAGTGGCCGAGGCCTACGTCGACTACGCGGAGGGGCGGTCGCGCCGGAATGAGCGATTCACGCAACATCACCTGCGAGTCGTGAAAGGCCGAATCTGGAACTACATCTGTCCGGATGAAAAAAGGCGCGCCGAAGTAGCCAAGCGCAATGCGAAGTTGACGCCTTTCTCCAAAGGAATCGGCGCAATTAAAATGTCGCATCTAACGGCGCGCGTCGTCGGCGATTTCCGCGACCGATTGCGGGAAGCGGGCGTGTCGGTCGTGTTGACCCGTAAGGTTCTCACGACGCTTCACGCCATGCTGGACTACGCTGTTGGTCAAGACATAGTCGCGGTGAACGCTGCGCATGGCGTCAAGGTCATCGGCCGGCGAGACGAGGGCACTAAAAAGATCGTTCCGCCAAGTAAGGAATTTCTCAAGGCGTTGATCGACGCGGCCGACCCTGACTTCCGACTGAAGATTGTCGTCGCAGCGTCGACGGGGCTTCGTGCCGGTGAAATGCACGCGCTGCGATGGAAGCATATCGATTTTGACAGCGGGACACTGACGGTTGATACGCGAGTCGACCGCTATGGCGTCGAGGACGTTCCGAAATCCAAGTCCGGCATTCGTGCGATCCCCGTTTCGGCGACTGTTCTCAAGCATCTGCGAGAATGGAAAGCGCGCTCAAAATTCTCCAAGGGCAGCGACCTGGTATTTCCCAACAGCAAGGGGACTTATGAGTGGCATTCGAACTTGCTGCAGGGAAAGTTCTTGCCGTTGCTTGAGAAAATGCGCGAACGGCATTCGGAGGATCCGCAAAGTCACCCTGCCGTGCCTGATCACATGAACTGGCATGGCTTCCGCCATTTTGCGATCAGCACATGGATCGAATCCGGTCTGACACCTAAAACCGTGCAGACGTTCGCCGGCCATAGTTCGTTGGCGATGACGATGGATCTTTACGGCCATTTATTTAAGTCCGAAGATCACGGCCGCGCGATGGACTCTATCGCAAAAGGACTTTTCACGTAACGTGAGTGCAACTCTGATGCCTCCCGAGAACCCCACCTCAGATACGATCGGTGTATTGAAATCGATCTGGAAAAAGAACGAGGCGGGCCTTTGGGTAGGCCACGATTTAAAGGGCTTGGACCTAAAGCCGCGAGAAGGTTTTTCGAAGGATTACTTCAAACTCGAAAGTGAAGTGAGCCTACTTACCAAAATGCCCGGTCCTGTAATGAATAATTTTTTCGCCACGTTTGGGACAACCGAATTTTTGCTGCGACAAAGCATCGTGCCAGTCGTGGCTTGGAATGACGGGGACGAAGAGATTCGGTGTATCGGAACGGGATTTTTTATTAGTGCGTCTGGTTTGTTGATGACCGCGGCTCACGTCCTGCGTGACCCTGTCGATGAAAATTACACCAGCCTTACTCGAGTCGACACGAACGCACACCTATTTGACGAGAAGTTGCATTTTGGCATTTTACTGCCTGGGAACCCAGCCATGAGAAACGCACCCTTCGACGTACATCCGATAGTGCGCGAGGCAAAATGGTTCATGTGTCCATTTGAGTGGGCATATCATTGGGGCCGAGAGGTTGAGAGTCCGCTTCTGCACAAGAAGCCTGAATACAAATCCGAAGTTGATATCGCGATTTGCAAAGTTCGAGAACAACCAGTGATCGGCCCCTATCAGCCGTTGAACATAGGACTGTACAATCTCAAGATCGGCGACCGCGCGGTGGCGATCGGTTATCCGGAAATGAGAAATATTCGGCTAGGCGGGGGCGATGATTATCAACCTGAGTTGGTGGTTTCCGTTGGCTCTGTAACCACCGTCCACCCGGACAACATGAGCGAGAAGAAGAATGCAACGCCGGGACCGAACTTCGAATTCAGCGCGAAGATCCCGGGAAAAATGAGCGGGAGCCCGATTTTGGTCGGCAACGGTATCATCACGAAGGGCGTAGTCAGCCGCAGTTTAGGCAGTCAGGACAATCATGCGAGTGGCTGTTTGATCGCGCCTGTGATGTATCTGCCGTTGCTAGGCGACAAAAGCCTTCTCGATTTGATGAAAACCGGAAATGAAGGCATCGCTAACATGATCGGATCGGGACTTTAGGATAGTCGAGCGTCACACAGATGGCACATGGTCCGCCGCGTGCCATTGATTTCACAAGCGAAACGGCAGTTTTTGTTTT
>JAHCKB010000181.1 GCA_026125985.1 Bradyrhizobium sp. | reverse complement strand
CAGACGTGACACGGCTTTTCAAGGTCATTTTGGTCAAGCCCTCGCACTACGATGACGACGGATACGTCGTCCAGTGGCGACGGAGTTTGATCCCGTCGAACAGCCTTGCCAGCGTTTACGGGCTGATCAGGGATTGCGCCGACCGGAAGGTGCTCGGACCGGACACGCGAATTGAGATCGAAGCCTACGATGAATGCAACTGGCGCATCGACGCCGGAAAGCTGGCACGAGCCATAAGGCGAGCGGATGCGGGCTTTATCGGATTGGTCGGCGTGCAATCCAATCAATTCCCCCGGGCGCTCGATCTGGGGCGGGCCTTCCGGGCGGAGGGCGTGCCGGTCGTGATCGGCGGTTTTCACGTCAGCGGCTCGTTGGCGATGCTTCCCGGGATATCGGACGAATTGCAGCAGGCCCTCGACCTCGGGATGACGCTTTTCGCGGGCGAGGCCGAGACGCGCATGGCGACAATCCTCGCCGATGTCGATCAGCAGCAGCTCAAGCCCATCTACAACTTCCTGTCCGATCTGCCGGGACTGGGGGACGCACCGTTGCCCTTCCTGCCCCGCAGCATTTCCCGCCGCGTCGCCGGCACCTATGCGAGCTTCGACGCTGGACGCGGCTGTCCGTTTCAATGCAGCTTCTGTACCATCATCAACGTACAGGGCCGCATCTCCCGCGCCCGCGCCGCCGACGAGGTCGAAGCCATCCTCCGTGCCAACCTTGCGCAGGGCGTCAACCGCTTCTTCGTAACCGACGACAACTTCGCCAGAAACAACAACTGGGAGGCCATATTCGACCGCCTCGCGCAGCTAAGGGAACGCGAAGGCCTCAATATCCGGCTGCTCATTCAGGTGGATACCCTGTGCCATCGGATCCCGGGATTCGTCGAGAAGGCCGCCAGAGCCGGCTGTCACTCCGTCTTCATCGGACTGGAAAACATCAACCCGGAATCGTTGATGGACGCGAAGAAGCGCCAGAACAAGATCTGGGAGTATCGCGAAATGCTGCTGGCCTGGAGAAGCGTCAAGGCCATGACCTATGCGGGCTATATTCTGGGCTTTCCGCAGGACACGCCGGAGACCATCGCCCGCGATATCCAGATCATCAAGGAACAGCTGCCGGTCGACATCCTGGAATTCTTCTTCCTCACACCGCTGCCCGGATCGGAGGATCACAAGAAGCTCTTCAGCCGCGGAATTGCGATGGATCCCGATCTCAACAAATACGATCTGGAGCACGCCTGCGTCGGCCATGCGAGGATGTCCGAGGAAGTATGGAAAGAGACGTACCGGAACGCATGGGCGCAATATTACAGCGACGACCATATTGAGACGATCATGCGCCGGGCCGCGGTGAGCGGCATCAAGGACACCAAGATCCTGCAGTGGCTCATGATATTTGCCGGGGCGACGCGGATCGAGCGCGTTCATCCGCTGCAATACGGATTTGTTCGACGCAAGGTTCGCACCGACCGCCGCCCGGGAATGCCGATTCTGAGCCCCGCTATTTTCTATCCGTGGCGCGGTTTCGATTTCTTGCGAAGTACCTGGCGATGGTTGCGCCTGTTTCTGCGCTACAGGCGAATACAGCGGGGCGTAAGGGCCGATCCGCTGCTGGCGAGCTATACGGATGTTGCCCTGCGCTCATCCTCGCCCGAAGCGCCCGACAAGCTCGTGCAGGAGTTTTCCGATAAGATTCCGCGCACCTATGGCGCGCCCAAGCGCGTTGCCTCGGCCGGCTAGTTCGGCACGGGGATGCGGCGTTCGTGGCAGCAGGCGTCGGCCACGTCCGTTCGGCCGGCGCTCACGCGAAGCGGACCATCTGTACAATCAAGCCGGCGCATATTCCGGCGACAACGTCGTCATAGACGATGTTGAGGCCAGCATGCCGGCTGGGACTGAGATTGATCGGCCACGGCTTGTAGATGTCGAGGACGCGGAACAAAGCAAGCGCAGCAAGCTGCGGAACCAGTGACGGACTGTTCAGCAGGAGCAGCGCAATCAGCCCGCCGGCCACCTCGTCGATGACGATGATCTGCGGGTCATCCCGGCCCTGATCGGCGGCGACCCACTGCGCACAAACGACGGCGAGCACCACCACCAAGGCGACGAATGCAAGCTGCACCGGCGCCGCCGCAAGCTGCAAGAGCCAGTAGATCGGCAGGACAGTCGCGGTGGCGACCGTTCCCGGGCCGAACTTGATGCGGCCCACGCCAAACCAGGTCGCGGCAATATAGTGCACCAACGCAATGCCGTTGGTTCCCCGGGCGCGCGACTCGTCGAGCTCGGCATCCGATTGGTCGATACTCACGGACAAATCCCCCATTCGGCCCGATCGCGTCGCAGCCTGCTTTCGAACCCGCCCAGAATGGTCCGGCTGCAACTGGCCCCCAGCCACAAGTCTCGCTGAGTATCCGGGCCGCCGCAAGCCGGGACAAGTACCCTAGCCTTGATATATTGACCATAGGGTTCGCGGTCCGATTTACAGGATACCCATGGGCGAGTTGATGTTTCGGTCCCTGACGCTTGCCTGCCGCCTGCCGCGCAAGCTGCGCCGCGGATTGTCGGTTGCGGCCGGTACGGTCGCCTGGGCGGTGGCCGCCGAGCCGCGCCGAAACGTCACCGCAAACGTCAGACGGGTCTTGGGGGTCTCGTCCCAGCCTTCTCTGGCATCCCGCCTGCGCGTTCAGCTCATCGCGCGGCGCGTGTTCTGCAATTGCGTGAGCAACTATCTCGAGCTGTTCGCGCTTCCCCGGCTTACCAGAACCGAAATTCTCGGCCGCATCGACGTCAAGGGCCGCGAATATTTCGAGCAGGCGGTTTCCCTCGGCCGTGGGGTGATCATCGCCTCCGCCCATCTCGGTCCCTTCGAGTACCTGCCCTCCTGGATGCCCGCGCGCGGATTCGAGATGGTCATTCCGGTCGAAAAGATCGGCGACAAGAAGGGGCTCGGGAGGATGCTGGAGGCGCGTCATTCGAACGGCGTAACGTTCGTGCCGCTGACGGGCCTTGCCGCCGTCAGAACCATGGTGCGTATGCTGGGCAACGGACAGATAGTGCTGATCACGGCAGACCGCGCCATCGAAGGCCAGAGCGCGACGGTCAAGTTCTTCGGGGCTTCCGCGCGGCTGCCCGTCGGGCCCGTCGACCTGTCGGTGATGACCGGGGCTCCACTGATCGGAGGGTTCGGCTGGCGAAATGGCGGCCGCGACGTGATCGAGTTTGTCCCGATTTCGCTGGGCTTGCCCGAGCAGGAGCGCAGCGACCGCGAAGCGCTACAAGCGCTTCTCATTCGCCGCCTCGAGAGCATCATTGCAGAGCACGTCGACGAGTGGGTGGTTTTCGAACCGATCTGGCGGCAGCCGGAAACGCCACCTGCGGAAGAAGCATCGCGAGCCCCACGGGAAAACGCATCTCAGGATATGAGCTCTCGGGCCTGATCGACGCTCTCGCGCAGCCGGCTCCGGGAGGCTCTCCGCAGCAGGTTGAATCCGCCAAGCAGCAGTAGAGAAACCGTGGCCACGACAGCTATGGCGGCGAAGGGCAGGATGACGTGCCAGGCTCCGTAGGCGCAGAAAGTCCTGTAGGCCGCCCAGGCGAGCAGCAGCGGCAGCGCTACGCTGATCACGGGGATGCGGCCGGGAAACTGCAGCAGACGAAAACGCGCGTAACTTCGCCAAGGCGGCTCGACCCACACGCCAAAAGGTAGCGCGCCAATGTTGAGCGTTATCCAGGCGACCGCCAGGCAGAGCCGATAGATGACGTGCCCAATCACTGCGAGCGCATAGGCGACGTCATCCGCACGCGGCGGCGGGGTTACGAAAAAATCGGAATAGGCCTGTCGATAAAGGCGCGCCCGCCACGATTGCTCATCCCCCAACGCGCCAACCTCCGTTCCGAGCGTCCATCGCGAGGGTTGCGCATGGCCGCCTCGCACGGCGATTGAAGCCGTTCCGTCCGCAATTTGCAATTGGGCGACGCCCCCGATATACGGGGACCACGGGCTGGATGCAGCCTTGGCTGCATCCGCCTGCGTAGCGAGGAATTGGTCGGTACTGGAACTGGGCCAACGGATGAACCGACGCGGGGCACTGGCGTTCGCCGAACTGTTGCGTGCACCGTTCGTGTGGATCGGACGCAACTTTGTCGGGTTTCTCGTCGCTTCCGGCGTGACGGCCAACCAGATCACCTTGACAGGCTTCGGCCTGGTGCTGCTCAGCTGCGGCTTGTACCTGGCTACGGGAGACATGTTCGTGCTCGGCGTAGGCCTGTCCCTTTCCTATGCCTTCGACGGGCTGGACGGCGCGATCGCGCGCCGGACCAATACCGTCTCGCGGTTCGGCGGGTATCTCGACGCGGTGATCGACCGGTACCAGGAAATTGCCGCCTATTTCGTGGTGGGGGTGGTGAAAGGATGGTGGGTCGGCGTGTTTCTCCTCACCGCCGGTTCGTTGCTCGTGAGCTACAACAAGGCCGCCGCGGCGTTGCAGATGCCCGTCGACAACAAGGCATGGCCGGACCTGATGGACCGTCCCCGGCGCGCCTGGCTATTCTGCGCGGCATTGATCCTCGATAACGCCATCCCCGTGCCGGAGCGTCTTGGCGGCAGCTTTGCCCACCTCGCGGTCTGGTACATCGCCATCCTGGTCCACTTTACGGCGGTGCAACGGTTCATGCGTGCACGACGAATGTTGATGCATGCGGCGGCCACTTCCCCACCATAACGACATCACGATCGAAATGTATTTCGCGCCATCACCCCATGAACCGGCCTACGCGTGCGGCCGTCGACCGCACCGGGCACTGACATGACCCGACCCGCAAGAACGGCGCTGATCTCGCTGGCCGTGGCGCTCTACTGCGCCGTTCTGTTTCTCGGATTCGACGTCGCGTATTCCCGCCTCGTGGTCGGCGACGAGCGCCAGTTTCGCATCCCGAGCGAAGAGTACCACCATGGCCTCCTGGCCAATTACTCGGGTTACGACCTCTGGGGCGGACGCCGCTACAGGCTCTTCACCAACAGCCTTGGCATGAAGGATGCTGCGGTTCGCGAGGTTTCTGCCGGCGCCGCCTCCCACCGCATCCTCCTGATCGGGGATTCCTTCACCGAAGGCCTCGGCCTGCCATTCGAGGAAACATTCGCCGGCATGCTTTATCGCGCCGGCCAGGAACGCTCGCGACGCGTCGAGTTCCTCAACGCAGGCGTGTCGTCCAACTCTCCCGTCATCTACTACAAGAAGGTCAAATACCTGCTCGATCGCGGCGTCCATCTCGATGAGGTGGTGGTCTTTTCGGACCCCTCCGACATTCAGGACGAGGCGACCGCCTATTTCTGCATCGATGACGACCCGCAGTACCGCCGCTATTGCGACCCCAAGAGTCCGCTGCCGGGTTGGGCGAAGCAGAGATCCTTCCTCGAGACCTATCTGATCATGACGAACACGACGGGGATGAACCTGAAAAAGGCGTTCACGCCGAGGCCGCCCAAGTCCTCCGATCTCGATGTCGCGCGCATCGGATGGTTGCTGCCTGGCGCGGACGTCCAGCCCACCTACGCGCCGCTCGGCGTGGACGGCGGAATCGCCAGATCGCTGCAGAACATGCGACGGTTGGCCGAGCTCTTGAAGGCTCGCAATATCCCCCTGACCATCGTAGTCTATCCCTGGATTTCGCAATTGCGCGACAATGATCGCGACAGCCGTCAGGCCGCACTCTGGCGCGAGTTCTGCAAGGACCATTGCCAGGGCTTCATCAATTTGTTTCCAGCATTCTTTCGCGCCAAGGAAGCCGATCCGAAGTGGCAAGAGCACATGTTCATCCCCGGCGACATCCATCTGAGCGAAGCGGGCAACCGGCTCGTCTATGGCGAACTGGCAGAGTCACTGTTTCGGGAGCATTGAACGCGCCCCGCGGCTGCGGCACACCCGTTCATCGAACATGCCTGGCGCCGACATGACCGGACTGCTTGCGAAAATTCGCAACATTCCGTTGCCGAAATCGGCGGCGCTCAAGGCAGTTTCATTGTTCGCCCTGATCTGCGCCGTGCCGCTGTTGGTGACCGGCGGACGATACCTGGTGGACATGTCGTGGGGCGTTCAGGTTTCCGTTCAGGGGATGCTCGACAACAGCTCGAAGTTTGCCGTTCGCAACGGCGGACGATCGGAGCAATTCGTTCGCATCGCTCATTTCGTCGTCTCGACCGCTAGGTTCGGAAAGCTCGAGTGGGACGAGTTCTCGACGAGAACGACGGATGCCGGACGGGCCGTCCCGGCCGAAACGAACATCGAATTTTCCGTGGACGTTCCCGCCGACACCGGCGAGTACATGTGCTCGTCGCTGAGAGCGATCGGGTTCTTCAGCCGCTATGGCGCCCTCACCAAGGGAAAGCTGACGCCCGACGGAAAGCCGGCATCGCAGCGGATGAACGAAATAGCCGACGACCTGAGCTGCTCATTCGACGTGCGGGATTACGCCGGGGACCTTGCTGGAAGACGAAGCGACGCCAAGTCGCCCCCGAAGCGGAAAATCCGCGTGCCCTGCGGGCAGTTGAGCTGGATGTCGAGTTGCATTGCCCAGATAGTCACGCCCGGCGAATGAGCATGTCCACCGCGGGCGCGCCGTTCATCGCCGGCCGCCCGCATGTCAGCGTGTGGTCTCGGCGGTCAACGGCTTCCGATCGACCCTATAGAGACGAAAGCCCTCGGATTTTCTGATCAGCGCCAGATGCCGTTGCGAGAGGGACAGAAGATCGTCCCCGTTGTCAGGACCATGGATGACCACATAGTCGAAGTGTAGCAAGTGGCTCGCCAGATCAGCGTCGTACTTGCGGAACTCCCGCTTGGCATCGGCGAGAAAGGTAAACGAGCTTCTGGGAGCCGTTGCCATCCATTGATCGCGAAATCTGAGCGGTTGTTGGCCGGGCAAAGCGAACATCGACTGCACGAGCGCGCGCTTCGTCAGCACGGCAAACGCTCCGACATGGTAAAGCCCGATGGCGCGCAGCTGCGGTGGTCTCATTCCGCTGTGGACCACGAACACGGCGCTGCCATCCGGAATATCCCGAGTTAGCTCGATGAAAGCCTCTCTGCCGCGTTCCGCGTTGCGCCAGGACCACGTATTGGCGGCAGAGATCGCGATCGTCAGCATCGCGATGCCGATCGCGATCTGTCGCGAGCGGGCTTCTCCTTCTTTCGTGGGCACCAGGGAAGCGATGGCAACGAGGACCGCCAGCAACAGGACCCGCCAGGCCACATAGAAGGTTTCCCCGATTTGATCCGGAAGCAGGAAGAACAGTGCCACCGAGAGCGCGATCGGGAAGGCATAATTGCGCCGTACCTCAAACCAGCGCAAGCGCGCAACCGCGGCGCCGACAATGAGCGCAAAGATGACGACCAGGATGCAATTGACGACGGGATGCCCGAGGTCGATCAGGTGCTGTACATGGAAGATGCGAACGAAAGGGAATTGAAACGCCCGGACCGTGGCTTCCTGCGCCGAGGAGCTGTCGTGCGAGAAGAAGAGCATGAACGGCACGGGGGCAGCTTGCAGACCGTCTCGCACCAACCGCGCGAGGAACAGCGCCGGCCGCGGTTCCCTCCGCTCGACCATCTGCTGCAGTTCGTAGCCGAGGACAAACAGGCCGTAGAATGCCCATGCGTAGAGGTGGATCGTGTACAACGTCGTGCAGCAGATCGTCGCGAGCAACAGTCGCGGCAGCCAGTGCATCTTGCCGGACCAGACCCACCATGCCGCCGCAAGCAGCGCGCAGCCGGCTCCCAATTCGAAATTGAGAAATCCCCTGGCAAATCCGGCGTTGAACAGAAACGGGACCGCCAACAGGGGCGCAATCGTCCATCTCAACGCGACCGCACGGTTCAACGCGAAACAGCCGGCCATGATCGCGGCGCTGGAGAGCGCAAGATACAATTTCCCGGTCCATTCCAGCGGCAAAAGCCGGCCGACCGCCACGGCCCAGAGGTCCCAGCCAAGATTGGGAATCGTCGTCCACTGCACGCCGTAGAGCTTTGCCAGGACGGGATCGTCCTGGTTGAGCAGGATGAAGGCGCGCGCCAGATGATTTGGATAATCCTGTAGACCTGGATATGGGAAAAGAAGCAGGGGCACGAACGCTATCGCGAGCAGCACCGCCATCGAGGCCGCAATTTCGATACCGAAACCTCCTCCGATCGACGACCGCGATCTGCGCGTCTCCATTACCTCAGCCGACATGGGGATGACCGCTCGAAAGGATCTGTCGAACCGGCAGCGAGGCTATTATCTGCGCAAATCGAAACGGTAATGGTCGCGTCATTAGAAACTCGGGGAATTCACACAAATGACAGTCTTTCAGCTCTCTGACCGCCTCGCAATGGTATTGGTGGCCTGCAGAGTTTGAAAAAGGCGCAGTTTCGGCACCTGCCTTCGGAGGCCAAACGTCAACGCTCCTAGAGACCCCATGTTCGCCGTTGAGGGCTAGTGGCCCGCCCCACGGCAAGCTCCTATCGAGGGATGCGCCGGAGGTCCGGCGCCGAGCCTCAAGCATGGGGGACGGGCCTGATGAACTCTATCACGTACGTAGGACTGGATGTACACAAGGTGACTGTCTCGGTCGCTATCGCCGAGGGCCGGCGCGGGAGCGAGGCGCTCCACGTCGGCGTCTTTCCAAACCGGCCGGATCATATCGCCAAGTTGGTCGAAGGGCTTAGCAGGAACGGACGGCAGTTGAGCTTCTGCTATGAGGCCGGCCCATGCGGATACGGTCTCCACCGCCAGCAGGCTGCTGCAAAAGTCATTTTTTGCGAGCTGGTTGGAGTGTGATTCCGTGCATGTGTCTGATTCCTTTGGGCGGGGGAATGCGATGCGCGGGGCAGATCAGTCGGCGGTCTGCGCAAGACCGGCATTGTGGCCGCGGCCTGGTCGAGTGGTTCTTCGTGCTCATCACCGCAGCCTACAATTTCGTTCGCATTCCGAAGATGCTGGCGCAACGCGATGAGCCTGTCTCGAGCGCCGAACATGAGACAAAAGCACACCGAATTTGCGCATGCAGCGCCGCTCACGGCCCTTCGATTGGCTCATCTTCGCCGCGCACATCAGGAAAAACGCCCTTCAAGACTCATTTTTCGGCCTGCTGGTACCTCGCACGGTGACCTTGACCGATTGAACTCTGGATTAGAGTAGGTTCGGCAGTCGGTTGGGATCGACGAGTAGTTCGATGCTGCGAGGTGTCCTTGGCTGCCTCCGGATGAAGCCTGCCGGTTCGAGCGTCAGCACCATCTGGCGAACAGAGGGTGGGCTGACGAGAAAGTATGTCGGCTTCGGCCGGAGGCGCATACAGGTGTAATATAGGCTTGATGTTGGCTCTGCTTGGCGGTGAAGGTTTTTCCAAACGACTCACCCCGG
>JAHCKB010000180.1 GCA_026125985.1 Bradyrhizobium sp. | reverse complement strand
TGCCGAGCGCTGCACCGGCAGTGGAGACGAAGCGGCGGCGGGATATCTTCATTCGCATGGGCAAGCTCGGCGCATTTTCGTTGTTGCGAGCGAAGCGAGGCAGTCCAGACCGAACCTTTAGATTCGGTTCGTGACGGCGCAATAACGGCTGGATGCTACAGCGTTCCGGCGGCGCGGAGTTGCGCGGTCCGTTGCAGGTGTTGCGGCTGGCCGATCAGCAGCGCACGCCGGTCGGCGACGGCGTTGTGAAACTGCTCGAGCGCGATGTTGAACGCCGTGAGCGCGGCTTGCTCGATCGCGCCGTTCTCGAAACATTGCAGCGTATCGCGCAGGATCGCATCCGCTTCTTCCTGCAACTGATCGAGCTCTTCGGCGGAGTCGCTCTTGCGGGCGACAGCAATCATGTCGAGAAGCCGGTCGCGCAGCGAGGAGTTGCTGTGCCGCTCATCCTTTTTCAGGTAGCCGGCGAACCAGGCGCCCGCCGAGCCCATGGCCGAAAGCGCCATCAGTCCCCACCAGATGTAGTCGCTGTAGCGATCGAGAAATGTCTTCTCTTCGCCGTCGACAAAAGCCGCAGCTCCGGGATGCGCGGGGATGGTTGCGTCCTTGTCGGTGTCGGGCGTCTCGATCTTGGCCGCGAGCGGGAATTCGTTCTTCAGCGCCTGCCTGATCGAGAAAAGCTGCCGGGTGAAGGCGGCAACGGTCGATTCCGACAGGCTCTTGCGCGCCACGATGTGATGCGAAAAGCTGATGGTCTTGACCTCATCCTCCGGCACCGAACCGAAGGAGCCGGCGGGAATGGCGGAAGCCTCATAAGCCGGATGGTTCTGCGCGATGGCCTCGGCCAGATCGATCGCCAGGATGGTCGGCGTGCCGCCGTCGCGGCTGGAAGCCAGGATCGCGTCGGTGGTGATCCTGCTGTTGGCGGGACCGGCGGCGAGATAGGCGTCTGCCCTCTGGTGACGGATTGCCTCCGCCGCTTCATTGGCGGGGAACTGGGTGATCTCGACCGTGTTCGGATCGACGCCGTACTGATTCAGGATCACCTTCAGCAGCTTGACGTTGGCCTCGGTACGGCCAATCACGCCGATGCGATGTCCCGCAAGCTGAGCAATCCTGGTGATCTTCGGCGCCGCCTTCCGGCCCTTGACCTTTGGCGCCGGAGGCACCCAGAGCACGACCACATTCTTGCGCAGTATGGCAGCGGCCTGCGCATTCTTGGGCACATCGAGATCGCCGCGGATGATGGCAAGATCCGCCTTGCCGTTGGCAAGCGCCTGGGCACTCGCCACTGCGCCCTCAGTGGGAATCGTTCGCAGCCGGATCGTGCTGTTGCGCTGGTTGTTGAAAGCCTGCGCCAGCGTCTGCACGGCCTTGAGGTCGTCGCTGTTAGCAGGCCCCACCGCGAGCTTCAGCGTCACCGGGCGCATGGCGAAGTAATAGGCGGCGGAGCCAAGGCCGAGCATGGCCATCAGACCGGCCAGCAAAACGAAGGTAAGTCGCCGCTTCGCCGGCCGCGGCGACGGACGCGAGACGTCGGATTCGATGAAGTCGGGCTCGCCGCTCATGGATCTCGCAAACAATCGTTTCAGAGGCAAACTCATTGGTAACGTTCGCGACTACATCGTGAATCCTAGCAAATTTTATTACCGACGCGCCACCCGCGCCGGTCATGGTTAGCAGCGTCTCCACACTGCGCCGATTTTGGCACGGATCGCGAGCAGACCCCGTTGGTGTTAGGGTAAAGTTCCCGTGAAACAGGAGGCGCACATGGTGGAGCGACTGTCGAGCGAGGCGAAGACGGCGGCGGTGGCCGAACTCACCGGATGGGCGGAGGTGGCCGGTCGCGAAGCCATCGCGCGCACGTTCAACTTCAGGGATTTCAACGAGGCATTCGGCTTCATGACGCGCGTCGCGATGGTCGCCGAGAAGCACGATCATCACCCGGAATGGCGCAACGTGTACAAGACCGTGGAAGTGTGGCTTTCGACCCACGATGCCGGCGGCGTCACCCGGCGCGACATCGAGCTTGCGAAGGCGATGAACGGCATCGCGCGGCAGTTCGGCGTGTTCTGAGTGACTTGCGACGGGGAATATCGATCCCCAACTGATTGATTGGCTGCGGCGATCCGCCGCGCGAGCCCGTGAGGGGAATGCGATGACGACGTCCGAACACAGCGTGGGGTTCGAGCCGGCCGACCGGCTGGCGCGGGACCGCGACGGCGTACGCCGGCGGTTCTGGATCAAGTTCAAGCAGGTGGTGGCGAAATTGCCCTTCGCCGAGGATCTGCTGGCGGCCTATTACTGCGCCTTCGACCGCGAGACGCCGCGGCACGTCCAGGCGGCGCTGCTGGGCGCGCTCGCCTACTTCATCCTGCCGTTCGACTTCATGCCGGACATGCTCCCGATCCTCGGCTTCACCGATGACGCAGCAGTGCTCGCCACTGCCATCCGCATGGTCGCGAGCAACATCACCCCAGAACACAGAGAGGCCGCCCGCGCCGCGCTCAAGCGCGGCGTCGAGACGGCCGATCTGTCCGAATAGCGAATTCGAAATCAGGCACGACCGCACCAGCCGCAGTCGCGCCCGCCATGTTCACCGTTGCGACGCCGTCGCGGGCGCCGGCCGGACTTGCGCCCGCGCATTGCGCTCCGCGTCCCATTGCTGGAACTGCCGGAACAGGGTCTCGCGATCGGTGTTGCTCCTGACCGTGTTGGCCGCCGACGGCGTCTGCTTCAGGAATTCGTCGAAGCGGGCGCGCGTCAGGGTCTCGACATTGTGCGTCTTCAGCCACTGCTCGGCGAAAGGCAGGCGCTGCCAGTCGGCGAGCGGCGCCGAGAGCGACACTTCCTTCCACTTGGGATGGAACGGCGGCCTCTGGAACGACGGGAACTTGGTGAAGAACGCATCGACGAACTGCGTGAGCTTGCGGTAGCGGTCGGTGTTGGGCGCCCAGTTGTAGGCCGCCAGCACCGCCGGCACGGCAATGGTGTCTACGGTTTGGCCCTCGGGGATCAGGTTCGGATAGTCCTTCGAGGTCAGCGTCGCCGGCAGATAATCGTTCTGCAGCGGCTTGGCGTACTCGACACGCGCCAGGTGGAAGCGCCCGTCGTTCTTGAAGTTGCTGACCGACTTGTACGGCTTGCCGCCGCACACGATCACCGCATCGAGCTCGCCCTTCTGCAGCTTTTCCATCGCGATGCGCTGCTCGATGTAATACACCTGCGGCTTGATTCCGAGCCGCTCGAACACGGTCAGCGCGGTAACGAAGGTGCCACCATTCGGCAGGTCGACGCTGACCCGCTTGCCGTTGAGATCCTTGATGCTCGCGATCGACTTCGGCGCAATCATCTGCATCTCTTCGTTATAAAGCTTGGTTACGTAGGTGAACTGCTTCTTGATGTCCTTTGCGAAGCCCTTGCGCTCGAGATAGTCGAGCGTGTCGGAGCGGACAATGCCGAGATCGACACCCTGCAGGAACAGAATGTCGGCGACGCTCTGGACCGAACCGCGCCCGACGATCGGAAGTACGCGCAACTTGTTTCCGTCGTCGAGCACGGAGGCCAGATCGGCGCCGAACTGCACATAGGTGCCGCCGATCGTTCCCGAGATCAGGGTCACCGTGTTCGCGTTCAAAGCCTGCTTGGTGGAGGCCGAACCGAACTGAAAGATTGCCTTGAGGCTGTCGCTGACCTTGGCGGGGTCGAGCCCGTTGTCATCCGTCGCACGCGCCGACGGGCCACACATTGTTGTCGCGGCAACGAGTGCCAGTGCAAACAAACGTCGCATAAAAAAATCCCTTGCTGGTTCCCTGGTATCGGTGGGTTCGGATGATGACCGTGGCGAGGGGGCTGCGTTGTCTATCGCCGCTCCGCGCCGGATTTGGTGCGGGCGGAATTCTTCCGCCCGCGTTTGCGCCCCTGTATCTAGTTCCGAAGTTGCGAAAGACGCTGTCTGGCGTCGGCGGAGCCGAGTGTGGCGGCTTTCTGGTACCACTGTCGTGCCTTCACCGGATCGGGTGCGATCACGCGCATGTCCTGATCGCCGATTACCGCCGGATCGTAGGTGGAGCCCAGCATCAGTGCCGCTTCCGCTTCCTGCGCCTCGGCAGCGCGTTCGAGCAGCAGGCGAGCCGCAGCGATGTCGCCGACCGCAAGCAGGCCCTTGGCACGCTTGAGCAGGCCGGCAACTTCGTCCGGATCCATACGCCGTACCGATGGTACGACAGCTTTCGGCTCAGCCGGGTTTGCAGGCGCCACAGCCGGAGTACCGGGTGCGACGGCGGCGACCTGTTCCTTCAGCACCGACTGGTACGCTGTAGAAATTTCGTTACGCGAAGGTGCAGCATTGGCCGTTTCCACTTTATCGCCCGGCACGGCGGCGGTTGCCGCGGTGGTTTCTGCCGGCCTGCTGCGATAGACGGCCTGCGCCTCGGGCGCGACGATCCGGGGCTCGGGCGCAACCGTCTGCGCGATGCGCGGCGGTGGCGCGGGCTCGCTCGGTGCAGCGACGAGCGAGGGTGCCACGCTCGCGAGCGAAGCCTTGGCGTCGACGAGCGCCGTGCGCGTGACATCGAGGGCGAAGTAACCGACCGTGGCGGCCACTGCGACCGCGGCGACGATGCCCGTCACGATGCGCGAGGTTCGCGGCTTCTCCCGCTTGCTGCCGAACGTATATTCGGGCGACTCTTCCTCGAAGCGCTCCTGGTCATACGGCTCGTCGTAGTCCGACAGAAAGAGCGGCACCCGATCCTGCGGCATCGGCTCAAGCTGCCTCGATTCAGGACGCTCATATTGATAAGTCGGATAGAGGCCCGGATCGCTGATGGCTTCATCAAAGCGGTCAAACGGATCACTCGTCCGAACCTGCCTGGTACTCTCCGCCATGTTGATGCTTCCCCGCTACTGATACGCAACAACGGGAACGCAGGGCATCCATATTTTCTTGCTCTCGCTGCCCCAAGCGCCCGCTACCGAGCTTGATGAATCTCCTCGCGATTAGGTTGAAAAAACGACCGACGTCGGCGCGAATCAGGAAACATTTTGTTTTGATTGAGGCGTATTCGCCCAATTCAATCACATAAAAATGCGCGCACCCGCGTCGAGTCGATGCCCGGCTCCGGGTTTAGGCGAACGCAATCCGCAACTTCGCTCGTCGTGCAGTGCACGACGGTTAACCATCTACTGTGTTCCAAATCTGGCGGAATCCGAACTACGCCGCGAAGACATGAATACAGCGGAACTCCCGACACGATCCACTCCGGGCAGCGGCCTCGGCTAGAAAGACCGCGTTCGGGTACGCTAGGGGTGAAGGATCACCTTGCCCATCGCCTGGCGGCCGGCGAGCACTTTCAACGCATCCGCGGTCTGGGCGAGCGGGAAGGTACGATCGACATGCGAGGAGATCTTTCCTTCCGCCGTCCACTTCACCAGCTTTTCCAGATTGGCCCGGTTCTTCTCAGGATTGACGCGCGTCCATGCGCCCCAGAATACGCCGCGGATGTCGCAACCCTTCAGCAGCGCAAGATTGAGCGGCATTTTCGGAATGTCGCCCGCGGCAAAGCCAATCACCAGGAAGCGGCCTTCCCAGGCGATCGAGCGCAATGCCGCCTCGGCGTAGCTGCCGCCGACCGGATCGAAGATGATGTCGACGCCCTTGCCGCCCGTCAGCCTGCGCAGCCCTTCCTTCAGGTCCTCCTTGGAATAGTTCAGCGTCAGCTCGGCGCCATGCTGCTTGGCGAACTCCAGCTTCTCATCCGAAGAGGCGCAGGCGATCACCTTCAACCCCATCAGCTTGCCGAGTTCGCAGGCAGCAAGACCTGTACCGCCCGCAGCGCCCAGCACGGCGAGCGTCTCGCCCGGCTTCGGGCTCGCGCGATCTTCCAGCGCATGCAACGCGGTGCCGTAGATGATGATGATGCCGGCGGCGCGATCGTAGTCGAGGTTGTCCGGGATCTTCACGATCGCGGCGGCCGGCAGCGCGATCTTCTCGCGCGCGCCGTTATGTCCGCAGGAAGCGACCACGCGGTCGCCGACCTTGAGGCCGGTGACACCGGCGCCGACGCTTTCGATAACGCCGGCCACTTCGGCGGCGGGCGAAAACGGGAAAGGCGGCTTGATCTGGTACTTGCCCTGGATCATCAGGATATCGAAGAAATTCAGCGCCGCCGCCTTGATCGCGATCACGACCTCACCCGGACCGGCAACCGGATCGGGCACGTCCGCCAGCACGAGATCGTCGGGTTGGCAATATTGCGAGCAGAGAATGGCTTTCATGGATACCCCTGGAGCTTCCCGGATTTGATGGCTTTGCCCGCTTCATGCCGGATTTGCAGCCGGTCTACAATCCGATTCAGATGCATACCCTCACGGTGAGACGGCGCAAAAACCTGATGGCGCGAGGCATTGGCGCGGCGGTTGCGAATGATGCAGACAATAAGCCGCACGGCTTCGAACGCTGAGGCCATCATCCCATCCGTCGCGGACGGGGCGCAGCGTCGTTTCCGCGGATGAGGCGATCCAGCCTGGAGGAGAGTGAAACAATGTTTGAAAAAGACCTGCTCAAGGGAAAGCGCATCCTCATCACCGGCGGCGGCTCGGGGCTGGGGGCAGCAATGGGCCGCCGCTTTGCGGAACTTGGTGCGGAGCTCGTCATCTGCGGTCGTAGAGCGGAATTGCTGGAACAGACCGCCTCCGCCATACGCAGCGAATTCGGCGCCGGCATCACGACGGTGAGATGCGACGTGCGCGACGGCGGCGCGGTCGAGGCGATGATGGATCATGTCTTTCGCGATGCGCCGCTCGATGTGCTGGTCAACAATGCAGCAGCCACCTTCATCGCGCAGACAGAACATTTGTCATTCCGCGCGGCGGACGCAATCCTTGCGCCCACACTGCACGGCGCGATGTACTGCACGCTCGCTGCGGGCAAACGCTGGATCGAACGCAACCACGCAGGCGTGGTGCTGAGCATCCTCTCGACCTCGACCATCACCGGCCGTGCCTTCACCGTGCCCTCGGCAATGGCAAAGTCGGCGGTGCTGGCGATGACGAAGAGTCTTGCGGTGGAGTGGGGGCCGAAGGGCATTCGCACGGTGGCGATCGCGCCGGGTGCGTTTCCGACGCCGGGCGCCACCGGCCAGCTTCGTCCCGGAGAGCGTCAGGAGAGCTGGGCGCACCGCAATCCGCTCGGCCGTCACGGCGAACACGGTGAACTGGCAAATCTCGCGAGCTATCTGGTGTCCGACCAGGCAGGTTTCATCAATGGCGAGATGGTGGTGCAGGACGGCGGCTCGCATCTGCGCAGTTCCGGCGCGGAGGATCTGCTGCAATGGACCGAATCGCAGTGGGAGAAGCATCGTGCAACGCGCGCGAAGAACTGAGGCGAGCGTTTGGCACAATCTCGTGCGGAAGCGCACATGCAGCGCGCTAACCGCCTTCCCAAACACGCGTTTCCCGGCTATCCATCTCGCCCCTGAATGAGGTCGGAGCGGGCCATCTTCAGGTCACAATGATGGGGGAACCAGACCGGATCATGGCGCGGCAGATTCTCACATCGCTGATTGCGATTACTTTCGTGTGCACAGCTTCGAGCCTCGCGCTGGCGCAAGGTTCGGCTCCCAAAGCATCCACGAAGAAGAGTTCGGCGAAGCCGGCGGCGGCGAAACCCCGATCGGCGCCGGTGGCTGCCGCCGCGACTGACGGCGCAGAGCCGGCCCTGCTCGGCCAGTACGGCACCTGGGGCGCCTACAGCGCAGCGCCAAACGGCAAGCGGGTGTGCTTCGCACTGTCCAAGCCGTCATCGTCGAAAACCAATCCGCCGAACCGGCCGCGCGATCCGGCCTACGCCTTCGTCTCGACCCGCCCGGCCGAGAAGGTCTTCAATGAAGTCTCGGTGATGATCGGTTATCCGCTGAAGCCGGGCTCGGAATCCACCCTTGAGGTCGGCGGCGCCAGTTACGCCATGTACACCCAGGGCGACGGCATCTGGATCAAGAACGCAGCCGAGGAAGAACGCATGGTGGATGCGATGCGCAAGGCCGCCAATGTCACGGTCAAGGGCATTTCCACCAAGGGCACGGAAACCACCGACATTTTCTCGCTCAAGGGCCTGTCGCAGGCGCTCGACCGCATCGCGCAGGACTGCGGGCGATAACTTCCGCCTCCGATCTGTCATTTGCTGCCTTTCCAGCACGCGCAGGAAGGCCTATGTGGTGACGGCAATCTCCCGCCATAGGGAGAGAAGCCGAAATGGGGCGCGTCATCAGGATCGTCCGCAATATCCTCCTTGCGCTGGCTGCAGCGATCGTTGTCCTCGCGGCCGTGCTGGCATTCAACGTCTTCACCCACGGTTCGCGGCAGCTCCAGGTGGCGGCGATCCAGAAGACGCAGGTGGATGCACAAACTGCAGCGGCGCGGCTCGCCGAGGCGATCCGTTTCCGCACCGTCTCCGCTCACGAAAACCCCGAGCAGCACGCCGACGCGCTACGCGGGATGCAGGCGCATATCGAAAAGAGCTTTCCGGCGTTTCATGCCGCGGCCAGGCGCGAGGTCGTCGCCGATTACAGCCTTCTCTACACCTGGGAGGGCTCCGACCCGAAAGCGCAGCCGATCGCCCTGCTAGCGCA
Source organism: Bradyrhizobium sp. (assembly GCA_026125985.1). Classification (GTDB taxonomy): domain Bacteria; phylum Pseudomonadota; class Alphaproteobacteria; order Rhizobiales; family Xanthobacteraceae; genus Bradyrhizobium. Next base: position 811 of record JAHCKB010000180.1, on the reverse strand, counting down.
TCAGGACGTCGTGCCGGTGGCGCCCGGTACCGACAAGGACTGGCGGCATCCGCCCTATGACGGCGTGATCGCCGACGGCTTCATCTGGGGCCGCGGCTCGTGGGACGATAAGGGAAACCTCTACTCCATGCTGGAGGCCGCCGAAATCCTCGCGAAGGCGGGCTTCAAGCCGAAGCGCACGGTCTATTTTGCCTTCGGCCATGACGAGGAGATCGCCGGCACGCGCGGCGCGAAGAACATTGCGGCGCTGTTGACCTCGCGCGGAGTGAAGCTCGACTTCGTGATCGACGAGGGGCTCCTGATCACGGATGGCCTGGTGAAGGGCCTCGACCAGCCGGCCGCGCTGATCGGCCTTTCCGAGAAGGGCTATGCGACGCTGGTGCTGCATGCGCAGGCCACTCCCGGCCATTCCTCGATGCCACCGCGCGATACTGCGATCGGAATGATGGCCGCGGCCCTGGCGCGGCTGGAGGATCACCGTCTGCCGCTGCAGGTGCGCGGCACGGTCGCCGAGATGTTCGACACGCTGGCCCCAGAAATGAAGGGCTTCAATCGTGTGGCGCTGTCGAATCTCTGGCTGTTCAAGCCGCTGTTGCTGCGCGAATTCGCCAAGACCGGGCCGACGGAAGCGACCGTGCGTACCACCACCGCGCTCACCATCTTCAACGCCGGTGACAAGGACAATGTGCTGCCGGGAATTGCCGAGGCGACCGTCAACTTTCGCCTGATCCCCGGCGATACCGAGGCCAGTGTCATCGCGCATGTCCGCGACACGATCAAAAACGATCGCATCTCGATAAAGCCGTTCCCC